>JBKKCN010000071.1:0-12279 GCA_046712525.1 Candidatus Rokuibacteriota bacterium | reverse complement strand
AGGATGATCTTGTGATAGCGCGTCTTCGTGAGGTCGAAATCCTCGGTGCCGATGCCGGTGCCCATGGCCGAGATGAGCAGCCGGATTTCATTGTGGGACAGGACCTTGTCGTAGCGCGCCTTCTCGGAATTGATGATCTTGCCGCGCAGGGGGAGGACGGCCTGCGTCTTGCGATCGCGGCCCTGCTTGGCGGAGCCGCCGGCGGAATCGCCCTCGACGAGGAAGAGCTCCCGGTACTTCGGATCCCGCTCCGAGCAGTCGGCGAGCTTGGCCGCGAGCCCCTCGTCGTCGCGGCCGCTCTTGCGCGTGAGCTCGCGCGCCTTGCGCGCCGCCTCGCGCGCTTGCGCGGCGCGCACGCACTTGTCGGCGATCTTGCGCGCGGTGGTGGGGTCTTCCTCGAAGGCCTCCGCCAGCTTCTCGTTGACGACCTGCTGCACGAGGCCCTTCATGTCCGTGTTGCCGAGCTTGGCCTTCGTCTGTCCTTCGAACTGCGGATCGGGCATGCGCACGGAAACGACCGCGGTCAACCCCTCGCGGACGTCGTCGCCCGTGACCGCGCCCTTGAAGTTCTTCAGAAAGCCGTTGTTCTGCGCGTAGCTCGAGAGCGTGCCTGTCAGAGCGGCGCGGAAGCCGGTGAGGTGCGTGCCGCCCTCGCGCGTGTTGATGTTGTTGGCGAAGGAGAAGAGGTTCTCCTGGTAGCCGTCGTTGTACTGAAGGGCGACTTCGACTTCGATATCGCCCTTTTTACCTTCGAAGAACATCACCTTCGGATGAATGGGGGTTTTGTTCTGGTTCAGATGCTTGATGAACTCGATGATGCCGCCTTTGTACAGGAAGGTGTGGCTGCGCTCGTCGCGCTCGTCCTCGATGACGATCTTCAGGCCGCGGTTGAGGAAGGCGAGCTCGCGCAGGCGGTTCGACAGCGTATCGAAGGAGAAGTTCGTCTCCTCGAAGATGGTGGCGTCTGGCTTGAAACGGATGATGGTGCCGTGCTTGTTCGTCTTCTCGCCGGGCGTGAGCGGTCCCGTGGGGACGCCGCCCTTCTCGTAACGCTGCGACCACTCCCTGCCCCCGCGCCGAATGTTCACCTCGAGCCATTCCGAAAGCGCGTTCACGACGGAGACGCCCACACCGTGCAATCCGCCCGACACCTTGTACGCGGAATGCTCGAACTTGCCGCCCGCGTGCAGGACGGTGAGCACGACCTCCGCCTCCGACTTGCCCGTCTCCTTGTGCGTATCGACGGGGATGCCGCGGCCGTTGTCGCCCACGGAGCACGAGCCGTCGGAGTGAAGGATGACCTTGATGGAATCGCAGTAGCCCCCGAGCGCCTCGTCGACGGAGTTGTCGACCACCTCGTAGACCAGGTGGTGCAGGCCGTAGGCGGCGGTATCGCCGATGTACATGGCGGGGCGCTTGCGGACGGCCTCCAGGCCTTCGAGGACCTTGATGTCGCTCGCGGTATAGGTGTCGGCGCTCATGCGGCCGCGATCCCTCCTCCTTCGATGATGAAGCGCCGCGCCCCGCCCACCTCGAGCGGATCCGGCGACGTGAGAAACACCTGCTCGGCGGCCTGGATCTCACGCACGACGTTGTCCCGTACCCCGGGATCCAGCTCGGACAGCGCGTCGTCCAGTAACAGCACGGGCGCCGTCCCTGCTGCTTCCGTCACCGGCAGCACTTCGGACAGCCGCAACGCGAGCGCGAGCAGCCGCTGCTGTCCCCGCGAGCCGAAGGCGCGGGCATCCACGCCGTCCAGCTCGATCGCAAGGTCATCGCGATGCGGGCCCGCCAGCGTTTGGCCTCGGCGGAGCTCCTGGGGGCGTAGCCGCTCGAGCGCCGCGAGCAGGGCCGCCACGTCCGTGGTCTCACCGAGCGCGCTGCGGTAGCCGATCTCGACCTTGTGGCGCGCCCCGGCAAGCGCGGGATAGACCCGGGCCAGCTCCGTTTGCAGGGCGGCCACCGCCCGCCGGCGCCGGTCGATCAACTCCATCCCCGTCCCTGCGAGCTGCTCATTCCACGGCGCCAGCCCCGCCTCGCTCTCGCGCTGCTGGAGCAGGCGATTGCGCCGGCTGACGATCTGGCGATAGCGGAGCAGCACCGGGAGATGGCCGGGAAAGAGCCGCGCCGCGAAGCCGTCGATGAAGTTTCGCCGCGCCTGTGGGCCACCATTCAGGATGGCCAGATCGTGCCAGCCGAAGGCGATCACGCGCGCCCACGGACAGTTGTCGCCAGAGGTCTGACAGCCGCCGTCTTCAAGCCGCTGGATGCTGCGGCGCACGGTGCGCGAGCCCTCGGAGCGCAGCAACTCGCCGCTCAGCACCGCCGCGATGGCGCCCCAGCGCGGCACATCGCCCAGCCTTGCGGTACGGAAAGACCGGCCCGTCACGAGGACGGCTACGGCCTCCAGGAGGTTGGTTTTGCCCTGCGCGTTACGTCCGGTGAGGAGGTTCAGCCGGGAGAACGGCCGATAGGAGAGGGTCTGATAATTGCGGAATTCTACGAGTTGTATGGAACCAATCTGCACCCTCTAAGACTCCCATTTCCAGAGGCAAAATCATACGGAAATTCGTCTAAATTCGCATAGGCATTATAACACAGCAGTACCCGTCATCATCGGCGCTCCTGACGATTCCGGGGCTCAATCCGTCCTTGAATTCGAGCACGACGGTGTCCTTGTCGATGGGGGAAATCGCGTCCAGGACATACTTGGAATTGAAGCCGATCGTGACCTCCGCACCGCCGTAATCCACGTCGATGCTCTCTTCCGCTTCACCGAGATCCTGGCTCGACGCCGACAGCTTGAGCACAGTGGGGGACAGCGTCAGCTTGACCGGCTTGTTGCGCTCCTCCGCCATCACGGACACTCGGCGCAGCGCCGCCGTCAGCACCGCCCGCCCGATCATGAGCTTGCCGGGGTGCGCCTTCGGAATGACCGCCTCGTAATTCGGGAACTGGCCTTCGATGAGCCGGGCGGTCATCACGAAGTTCGGCATCTGAAGCACGAACTGGTTCTCGGTGATCGCGATCTGCACCTCTTCGCCGCTGCCCAGCACGCGCATGATCTCCGTGATCGCCTTGCGCGGCACGATCCCCGTCACCCCCGCCCCGAGGTCACCCACGGAGCGGATCGACATCGCAAGCCGATGGCCGTCCGTGGCCACCAGGCGTGCCTCCTTCCCCGACAGTGAGAAGAGCACGCCATTGAGCGCGTACCGCGTCTCGTCGTGGGAGACGGCGAAGCTGGTCTGCACCAGCATCTCGCGCAATGTCTTGGCGTCGAGCTTCATCCACGTGGCCGGCATCGCGGGCACCACGGGAGGAAAGTCGTCGGGGGCAAGGCCGACCAGCTTGTACGTGACGCCCCCGCAGCGCAGGGCGACGGTGGCGTTCTCCTTCACGGTGAGCGCGACCTTCGCCACCGGCAATTCCTTGACGATCTCCGTCAGCTTGCGCGCCGAAATCGTGACGGCGCCTTTGCCGACCACGTGAGCGGGAATGGAGACGCGCGCACCCACTTCGAGATCGGTGGCGGTGACCCGGATGGATTCGCCCTCGGTCTCGAGCAGGACGTTGGCGAGGATGGGCAACGTCTGCCGGGGCTCCACGATGTTTTGAACCATCTGCAGACCCTTGAGGAACGCGTCTCTATCCAGAACGACTTCCATGCTGTAAGTCTCCAGGGTTTGTCTTTCAGAGAAAGAAAGAAGACTTCGTAGTTTTAGTAGTAATCGAGCGGTGTGGACAGGGTGTGATGCGGCGAAAGCCGCGCGGGGACGGCGCTTTCGTCTCCGGTGCGGCGGGGATAAGTGTGTGGAGGAAGCCGGAAGAGCGGGGGATCAGAGGGTGATCCCCTGGATAAGTCCGTCCACGACCTTGCGAAGCTTGGGATCTTCCTGGAGCAGGTTCTGGATCTTGTCGACGGCGTGGAGGACGGTGGTATGGTCCTTGCCGCCGAAGGCCCGGCCCACTTCCGAGAGCGAGGCGTGGGTGAGCTGGCGAGACAGATACATCGCAATCTGGCGCGGGAAGGCGACCGCCTTCGTGCGGTTCTGCGCTTTCAGATCGGAGACCTTGACCCCGAAGAAGTCGCACACCTTCCGCTGGATCTGATCGATGGAGATGATCTTCTCTTCCTCGCCCCAGAGGTCGGAGAGGACTTCATGGGCGAGGTCCACCGTCATGTCCCGGCCCGTGAGCGCGCAGAACGCGATCATCCGCGTGAGCGAGCCTTCCAGCTCGCGGATGTTGGACTTGACGCGGCTGGCGATGAGATAGGCGACGTCGTCGGGCAGCTTCACCCGGTCCAGAGCCGCCTTCTTCTTGAGAATGGCCACGCGCGTCTCGAAGTCCGGCGGCTGGATATCGGCGATGAGGCCCCACTCGAAGCGCGAGCGCAGCCGCTCCTCGATCTCCGGGATGTCCTTGGGCGAGGAGTCGCTGGAGACGATGATCTGCTTGCGAGACTCGTACAGGTCGTTGAACGTGTGGAAGAACTCTTCCTGCGTGCGCTCCTTGCCGGAGATGAACTGAATGTCGTCGATCATCAGCAGATCGATGGTGCGGTAGCGCGCGCGGAACTCGCCGGTGCGGTCGTAGCGGATGGCGTTGATGAGCTCGTTGGTGAAGCGCTCGGAGGAAAGGTACACGACCGTCATGCCCGGAAAGAGCCGGACGCTCTGGTGCCCGACCGCGTGCAGCAGGTGTGTCTTGCCGAGCCCGACACCGCCGTAGATGAACAACGGGTTGTACGCCTTCGAGGGCAGCTCGGCCACCGCTTGACACGCGGCCTGCGCGAACTGATTAGAGGAGCCGACGACGAAGGCGTCGAACGTGTAGCGCGGGTTGAGGCCTTCCGTGGTGCCGCTCGCGCGGGGCGCCGCCGCCGGCGCCGGCGCGCTCGTCCGGGCCACGGGGACGGCGACGGGATCGTCATCGATCACGATGGAGATGCGCGGTTGGCCGCCGATGACGTCCTGAGCGCCTTGCTGCAGCGCTTCCAGATGGTGCTGCATGAGCCAGTCGCGGGAGAACTTGTTCGGCGCGCCGATCTTGAGGTGGTCGCCTTCGATGGCGAGGAGCCGGCACGGGCGCACCCAGTTGTCGAGGATCGCGGTGGGCAATTTCTGGGACAGCGCCTCCACGAGGCGCGTCCAAAGGCTATCCAGCAAAGGCGTCGACCTCACTTACTCACAGAGTTATCCACAGGTGTGGATAGCCCGAAACGCGTTTGACCGTAGGACTATCGGTGTTGGATTGCCCGCACATCTGAAACGACACCTCACACGAACGAAAGAAACGGAAGCCGAACGTTAGCACACGCGTGGAGAACGTCGCAAGCGACTTCATGCGGTTGACTCGTCGTGCGCGCGTGCCTACACTATGCCGGTTCGAGTCCCGGAAGGAGTGCTCCCTCATGAAGCGGACGTTTCAACCAAATCGGCGGCGACGCGCGAAGACGCACGGATTCCGCGAGCGGATGGCGACCAAGGGCGGGCGGAAGGTGCTGGCGCGCCGGCGTGCGAAGGGGCGGAAACGGTTGACCGTCTGACGGGGCGGCTGCCGCGAGGTCAGCGGTTGACCGCGAGCGCTGAGTTCCAGGCACTTTTTCAGCGGGGCAAGCGAATCGATCGACCGGCGCTCATCGTCTTGTATCGCGATGTGCCTGAGGCGACCCGCGTGGGGTTCGCCGTGAGTCGCAAGCTCGGTAACGCCGTGCAGCGCAATCGTGCACGGCGTCGTCTGCGCGAGGCGTACCGTGCCACGCGCGCCGTCGCGCCGCTGCACGTGGCGCTCGTCATCATCGGTCGGCCGGCGGTGCTGACGGCGCCGTTCCAGATGCTGATCGATCAACTGCGCCAGGCGCTGGCAACCGTGCCGGGCCCGCGGACGCCGGCATGACCATGGGGGCTCGGCTCGCCGTCCGCGCCGTCGCCATGTATCAGCGGTGGCTTTCTCCGTTCCTGCCGCCCGCCTGCCGTTTCGCCCCTACGTGTTCGGAATACGCGCGGCTGGCGTTGATCGAGCACGGCGTGGCCCGGGGTTCATGGCTGGCGCTTCTGCGCCTCGTACGTTGTCACCCATTCGACCGTGGAGGGTATGACCCGCCGCCTGTCCGGCAGCGGCAAGCGCGATGATAGAGAAACGAGCGATCCTGGCGGCGGTCCTGATGGGCGCGGTATTCCTGCTCGGGCAGCTCTTCCTCTTTCCCACCCCCCCCGCCACTCCGCCTATCGAGCAGGCGGCGAAGAGTGCGGAAGCGCCCGCCACGAAAAAGGAAACTCCGACACCGCCCGCTCCCGTGGCGGTGCCGCCCGTCCCGACGCCACCGGCTGCGCCTCGCGAGCGGCCTCAGCAGCGGCTGGCCGTGGTCGAGACGCCGCTCTACCGCGCCGTGGTCAGCAGCGAAGGCGGCAAGCTCCAGGAACTCGTGCTCAAGTACCGTGGCGACAAACCCCTGGTCATGGTGGGCGACCTCGGCCCCAAGGGCCTCGTCGTCGGTCGGCCGGGCGGTCCAGCCGAGCCCGTCCCCATGACGCTGTCGAGCGACAGCGTGAAGGTGACGAAAGCGGAGCCCAAGCAGGAGCTGGTTCTCACCGGTGAAGTCGGCGGCCTCAGGGTCCGCGAAACGCTCGTGTTCCAGGCCGACAGCTACACGATCGACACGCGGCTGCGGCTGGAGAACGTCACCGGCGCGCCGCAGGCCGTGACCGTTGCGCTCCCCTGGGAAACGCGTCAGGCGTGGCACGAAGCCAAAGAACGTTTCCTCGGCCAGCACCCCACGGAGATCGCCTGGCTGACGGCAGGGTATGTGGCGCGGGCGACCGATCTCTGCAGCGTGGAAGCCGTCAGCGTGGAGGGACAGTGGATCGGCGCGGGCAGCATCGCGTACCTGGCCGCCCTCGTGCCCAAGAGTCCCGGTTTCAAGCTGATCGCCCGTGCGGAGGACAAGAAGGTGTGCGAGGCGACGAGCAAGGCGCCGGTGGGGCACGCCACCATCGCCGTGGAGGCGTCGCCGACGATCGCGCCCGGTCAGGCGTGGGAAGGCGAAGTCACGATATTCGCGGGGCCCAAGGAGTACGACCGGCTGAAGGCCGCGGGTCTCGAGGGCGCGATTGACTTCGGCGGCTTCCCGCTCCCGCGGGCGTGGGGTGGCCTGCCGATGGAGTGGCTCGGCGTGCCCATCCTCCTCGTCATGAACTGGCTCTACGGCTACGTCCACAACTACGGCGTGGCGATCATCCTGCTTACGGTGGTGTCGAAGGCGCTCTTCTATCCGCTCACCGTCAAGAGCATGCGCTCGATGAAGGCCATGCAGGCGCTGCAGCCGCAGATCAACACGCTGCGAAGCAAGTACAAAAGCGATCCCCAGCGCCTGCAGCGCGAGACGCTCGAGCTCTACCGCGAGCACAAGGTGAACCCGGTGGGTGGCTGTCTGCCCATGGTGGCGCAGATCCCGATCTTCTACGCGCTCTACATCGCGCTCACGGTCTCCGTGGAGCTGCAGAACGCTAGCTTCCTGTGTTTCGGCAGCATGTTCGGCGTCGACCTGTGGATCTGCGACCTCGCCGCCCAGGACCCGACATATATCCTGCCGCTGCTCATGGGCGTCACCATGTTCGTGCAGCAGAAGATGACGCCGATTGCCGGCGATCCACGGCAGGCGAAGATGATGCTGATGATGCCCGTCGTCTTCACGTTCATGTTTCTGAACCTGGCGTCGGGGCTGGTGCTGTACTGGACGGTGTCGAACATGCTACAGATCGCGCAGCAGTACTACATGGACCGTCCCGCAGCGCGTGCGCGCCGTGAGGTTCGCAATGCCGGCTGAACCGGCGTGACTGGATCCGGGGGCCTCGCAGTGCCCCCAAGCCCGCGCTGAGCGCTCGGCAACGCCCGGGGCAAAGCAGTGGCGGTCCTCGATATTCGGACGGGAGTCAAAGGCCGGTGTCCGCATCCCTGCGTCATGAAAATCCGGCGCTGCAAACGATCGTCGCCCTCGCGACGACGGCGGGCGAGAGTGCGGTGGCGGTCATCCGCGTGAGCGGGCCCGCTGCCGTCGCTGTCGTCGCTCCCCTGCTCCGGTCCTCCCGCCCTCTCGCAGATTTTCCCTCCCATGCGATGCGACGCGTACATGTCGTCGATCCCGAAACAGGTGAACCGCTCGACGACGCGCTGTGCACGCTCATGCGAGCGCCCCGCTCCTATACCGGCGAGGACGTGGTCGAGTTGTCGTGTCACGGGGCGCCCGCCCTCCTGCATGCTCTGCTGGCACGCCTCGTGGCGCATGGCGCGCGGCTGGCGGAGCCGGGCGAGTTCACGCGCCGTGCGTATCTCAACGGCCGGCTCGACCTCGCGCAGGCGGAAGCAGTCGCGCTGCTGATCGGCGCCCGCACCGAGCGCGCCGTGCATCAAGCTGCGCGCGCTCTCTCCGGCGACGGATCCGCGCCGTTGCGCGCGCTGCGCGAGCGGTTGCTCGATTGTGTGGCCGGGCTCGAGGTCACTCTGGACTTTCCCGACGAGCGCGTCGGCCTCGACGTCGACGCCGCGGTGAAGACGGTGGGTGCCCTGCGACAGGAAGCGGAGCGGCGGCTCGTCTCCGTCCGCCACGGCCGTGTCGTCCACGACGGGCTCACGGTCGCGCTCGTCGGCGCGCCCAACGCCGGCAAATCCACGCTGCTGAACACGCTCGTCGGACGCGAGCGCGCGATCGTCTCACCGGTGGCCGGAACCACGCGCGATATCGTGGAGGCGACCATCGCGCTTGCCGGCGTGCCTGTGCGCCTGCTGGACACCGCGGGCCTCGGCCTCCCGCGCGACGCCATCGAGGCCGAGGGCATGCGGCGCAGTCGCGCCGCCATCGATGAGAGCGACATCGTGGTGTTGGTGATCGACGCCAGCGGCCCTGCCCCGCCGGACGTGTCGGCGACCGTGGGCGGCCGGCGAGCCATCATGGCGCTCTCCAAGAGCGATCTTCCCGCGCACCCGGACGCCGCCATCATGCGCGACGTCGTTCGAGTGTCGGCCCTCACCGGCCTGGGCATGGAGGCGCTCGTCGCGCGTCTGGCGGACGCGGTGACAGAGTGTGCGGCGCTCGATGGCGACGAAAGCGCCGTGGTGGCATCGCAGCGGCACGCCGACCAGCTCGCCGCGCTGCACCGGGCGCTCGCGGCCGCCGAGGTGTCGCTCACGTCGGCGCCGGTGGAAGCCGCGCTCATCGATCTGCGCGAGGCGCTCGATCATGCAGGAGCAATTCTCGGCATCGACGTCGCCGACAACGTCCTCGACAGGATCTTCGCGACCTTTTGCCTCGGCAAATGAAGGCCCCTCACGAGGAGGCCCTCCGCGCCGGGGCGCGCGGGATCCTCGGCCGCCCACTCACCGTCGAGGAAGCCGACAAAATGGCTAAATATCTAGAACTATTGGTTAAATGGCAGAAAGTGCAACGCTTGGTGGGCTCAGGCGCCCCCGCTTCGATCGTCGATGATCTGCTCCTGGATTCCCTCCTCTTCGTCCGGGTTCTCTCGCCCGGCGTCGAGCGACTGATGGACCTCGGGTCAGGCGCCGGTCTGCCCGGGATCCCTTTGAGCATCGTGCTGCCTACCGTGCAAGTCACGCTGTTGGAGGCCAAGCAGAAGCGAGCCTCGTTTCTGTCCACGGCGGTACGTGAGCTAAGCCTGCAATCGACGCGAGTGATCAATTCAAGAGCTGAAGATCTGCCGCTGGAGTACGAACGGTCCTTCGACGCGGTTGTCATGCGATGCGCCGGCCCACTCGACGACATGATTCCGTTGGCCGCGCGTTTCGTCTCGCCAGGCGGGTCTGTTGTTGCCAGCGGACCCCCCAAGGCATCGCCGCTTCATGAAGGTGCCTGGACGAATATTGCGCGGCCCGGGCGCGGTGGCGCTAGACTGTTCGCGGTTCTTCGCAGATAGGCGCGTTCCACGTGCAACAAGACGCGTCATGTGTATAGTGTTGTTTCTCGTGGAACACTGGAGGCCCGAATAGCCAAGGTCATAGCAGTGGTAAACCAGAAGGGCGGCGTTGGTAAGACCACAACGTCGGTAAGCCTGGCCGCCGGGCTAGCGTTGGCTGAGCGTCCCACGATTTTGGTCGACCTGGATCCCCAGGGCAACGCCACCACCGGGCTCGGTGTACAGAAAGTCGGTCTTTATCCCACGGTCTATCATGTCCTCATCGGTGGAGAACCTGTGGATAAGGCGATCCAGCGCACGGACCTCTCGCATCTTCGTCTGCTGCCTTCAGATATCGACCTGGTGGGAGCGGAGATCGAATTGGTCGGGATGGATCAACGTGAACGCCGGTTGGAGGTTGCACTCACTCCGCTTCGGGGCGGCGAGGGGTACATCATCATCGACTGTCCGCCGTCGCTCGGGCTCCTCACGATCAATGCTCTCGTGGCCGCCGACAGCGTGCTTGTGCCTGTACAGTGCGAGTTCTACGCACTCGAAGGACTCACGCATCTCCTGAAAACCGTCAAGCTCGTTCGTGAGCGCTTGAACCCGAGGCTGGGTGTCGAGGGAATCGTGCTCACCATGTTCGATGGTCGCACCAGCATGGCGCTGCAGATCCGTGACGAGGTCCAGCGGTATTTCCCCGGCGAGATCTTCGACACCGTGATTCCCCGTAACGTGAGGCTCAGCGAGGCTCCGAGTCACGGCAAGCCCGTCATGCTTCACGATCTCAAATCCAACGGATCCGTCGCGTACCTGGAGTTGACCCGGGAGGTCTTGAAGCATGCATAAGCGTGGACTTGGCCGTGGTCTTGGAGCACTGTTGTCCGCAACGCCGGGAGAGGACGAAACGCTCGTAGAGGTCGCGCTCGACCAGATCGAGGCGAATCCGAATCAGCCCAGAAAGATATTTAGTGATGAGGCTTTAACTGAGCTGGCGGCGTCGATCCGGGCGTCTGGCGTCATCCAACCCATCATCGTGCGCCGCCACGGCGCCGGCTATCAGCTGATCGCGGGCGAGCGGCGATGGCGGGCCGCTCGACGCGCCGGTCTGGACCGAGTACCCGCTGTCGTGCGCGAGGCCACGGATGCGCAGAGCCTCGAGCTCGCCCTCGTCGAGAACCTCCTGCGTGAAGACCTGAACCCGATGGAGGAGGCCGAGGCATACCAGAAGCTTCTCGCCCAGTTTGGCTGGACGCAGGAAGAGCTGGCTCAGCGCGTGGGCAAGGACCGCAGCTCGATCGCCAACGGCCTGCGGCTGCTCCGGTTGCCCGAGCCGATCCAGGCCGACCTGCGTGGCGGCCGGCTCACGATGGGCCACGCGCGCGCGCTGCTGGCGCTGTCGGAGGCGGGCGATCAACTGCGGCTGCGCGAGGAGATCCTCGCGCACTCGTGGTCGGTGCGCGCCACCGAGGATTCCATTCGCGCCACGGAAGAGGCGGCGGGCACGCGGCGACTCACCGGCAAGCCCGGGCGTCGGCGCTCCGCCGAGCTGACGGCGCTCGAAGATCGGCTGCAGCGCGCGCTCATGACGCGAGTGCGCATCACCGGCACCGACAAGCGCGGCAAGATCGAGGTCATCTACGCCAACGCCGACGAGCTCGAGCGCCTCGCCGCCTTGCTCGGCTCGAGTTAGGAGATGGTAGCCTGACAATCCTCATGCACGACCGCATCGTCGTCGGTATGTCCGGGGGGGTCGATTCGTCTGTCGCCGCCGCGCTGCTCGTCGAGCAGGGGTTTGAGGTGGTGGGCGTCACCATGAAGGTGTGGAAGCGCCCGGAGAGCGACGCCGTCGCGCCGCGCTTCGGATCCTGTTGCGGAACGGAGGCTTCCGACGACGCCCGGCGCGTGGCGCGCACGCTCGGAATTCCTTACTACCTCCTCGAGATGGAGCGCGAGTTCGACCGCGCGGTCATCGGCCGCTTCACTGACGAGTACCGGCGCGGCCGCACGCCGGTCCCGTGCGTCACCTGCAACACAGATCTAAAATTCGGCTCGCTGCTCACGCGGGCGCGCGCGTGGGACGCGGCGGCGGTGGCGACGGGCCACTACGCACGCATCACGCGCGATCCCGACACGGGTCGCTTCCTGCTGTGGCGGAGCCGGGACGCCCGCAAGGATCAGTCCGACTTCCTGTGGCCGCTCACCCAGGCGCAGCTTGCGGCCGCGCGTTTTCCCGTCGGCGAGCTGACGAAGGAGGACGTGCGCGCGCACGCGCGGCGCCTGGGCCTGGCCACGGCGGACAAGCCCGAGAGCCAGGACATCTGCTTCGTTCCGGACGACGACTACCGCGGATTCCTGCGGC
>JBKKCN010000070.1:0-4566 GCA_046712525.1 Candidatus Rokuibacteriota bacterium | reverse complement strand
CCTGGAGAACCAGCTCCAGCAGGCACAAAAGATGGAGGCGGTGGGCCAGCTCGCGGGCGGCATCGCGCACGACTTCAACAACCTGCTCACCATCGTGACGGGCCGCAGCGAGCTGCTGCTGCACCGTCTGCGCGCCGACGATCCCATCCGGCCCGACCTCGCCCTCATCAAGAGCACCGGTGAGCGCGCGGCCGCGCTCACCGGCCAACTCCTCGCCTTCAGCCGCCGCCAGGTCCTGCAGCCGCGCGTGCTGTGCCTGAACACCGTGGTGGAGAATGTGGCCCCCATGCTGCGCCGGCTCATCGGCGAGCACATCAACCTCGTGACCGCGCTCGCGCCGGATCTGCACCTGGTGAAGGCGGACGGCGCGCAGCTCGACCAGGTGATCGTGAACCTTGCCGTGAACGGCCGCGACGCCATGCAGGGGGGTGGCCGACTCACGCTGGAGACGAGCAACTTCGTCGTCGACGAGACGTTCGTGGCGCGTCATCCCGGCTCACAGCCCGGCCCCTACGTCGCCCTCACCGTGACCGACACCGGTGCCGGCATGGATGCCGCCGTGCAGGCACGCATCTTCGAGCCCTTCTTCACCACGAAGGAGGCCGGGAAGGGCACCGGCCTCGGCCTCGCGATGGTGTACGGCATCGTCAAACAGCACGAGGGCTACATCGCGGTCGAGAGCGAGCGGGGGCGCGGCAGCCGCTTTCAGATCCTGCTGCCGAAGGTCGACAACGCAGTCGTGGACTCGACGGACACGGTGGCGCCCGCCTCTGATCGCGCCTCCGCCACCGTACTCCTCGTGGAAGACGAAGAAGGCGTGCGCGCCGTCGCCACCGAGATGCTCGCCGCCGCCGGCTGCCGCGTGCTGGAAGCGGCCTCGCCCGGTGAAGCCCTGCGCGTCTTCCGCAGCATGTCGTCCCAGATCGACCTCCTGCTCACCGACGTGGTGATGCCGGAGATGAGCGGACGTGAGCTCGCCAACCGGCTGCTGCTCCTGAAGCCCGACCTCAAGGTCCTGTTCATGTCGGGCTACACGGACGACGCCATCGCCCACCACGGCGTCCTTGCCGCCGCCACCACCCTGATCACCAAGCCCTTCAGCGGGCCCGCGCTACGGGCGGCGGTCGCGCAGGCGTTGTGCGCGCCCTGACGTCAGGCGTCGGGCGGCGTCGGTTGTTCCTGCCACACGGCTTCAATGCGCGCGAGGGCGTCGCGAAGGGCACCGCGGATGGAGTGGAGATTGGCGTGGGGCTCGGCAAGGACGACCACGAAGCCGATGCGGGTGGTGCCGAGTAACAGCGCCCCGTCGTCGGCCGAGAAGAGCGCCGTCTGGAACGCCGGCCGGCCGAGGCGGGCAGCGTTGATCTCCAGCTCACGACCCAGCGTCGCCGCCAGCGCGGCGAGCGGCTCCACGGCGAGCGCGGGCGGCAGCTGGGCGGCGATCACGAACCCATCCGGCGCCACGATCATCGCTCCGCGCACGAGATGCAGACCCACGAGCTGCTCCACCACGTCGCACACGTGACGGCCGCGGGCGCCGCTCTCACTTTCGAGTGACAGCTTCAGCCGGGGCGCCGGCGATTGCACGAGTCGTGATGGTGTCATGATGCTCTCCTGTCCGACGCGCCGTCGCGCGTCATCGCAGCCGTCACCGGCGCAGAAGACGACGCTGGTGCGTCGACCTGCCGGACTCCCGCCCACAATCGGTTGACCTCGAGCAACCCCTGCGTCGTCGCCGTCGTCCGTGGCAGCGCGAGGGCGACGAGCATCGTGCCGTCCGTGCGTGTGAAGACCGCGTCCTCCGTGTCTTCCATGATCGCGCGACGCACGGCGCCGAAGCCACAGCGCGCGAGCGCCGCCGCCGCCACCTCCAGGATGCGGGCGAGGGCCGCCGCGCGCGGACCCTCGTCGACATGCCCGGGGCCCGTCGCCACCAGGACGCCGTCGTGGCGCGCCACCACAAGGGATCGGCCGTGGTCGGGCAGCCGCAGGCGATCGACGACGGCGACGGCGGCCGGCGGCGCGGGGGCGCGAGGGGCGGCGACGGCGTCGAGCAACGCCTGCGCTTCCGGAAACTCGGGATAGAAGCGCAGCGCGCGGCCGAGCAGCTCGCGGCACGATACGAGCTCGCGCTCCTCGAGCGCGATGCGGGCACGACCGAGAAGCGCGCGGGCGTGGTGGGGATCGCGCGCAAGCACCCACTGAAACTCCGCCTTCGCCGGCCCCATCGCGCGGCCGGCGACATGCAGGTAAGCGGCGAGCAGATGACCGGTGACGTTGTCGGGATCGAGGCGGAGCCCGTACGCGACCATCTTCAGCGCCTCCGGGAGCCGACCCTCGCGCCGGAAGTGGTCCGCTTTCCGGAACGCTTCCGCCAATGTGAGGGCGCGGCGAGGCGCCCACATCCGTCTCAGCAGCGGCATCGCGGCCTCCTACGCGGGACGATGATCGACCGCGCGTCCGGCCTCGTCAGCCGTGAGCGGGGTTGCGAAAGCACCCGTCCGTCGCGGCCGCGAGCGCGTCTCATCGAGGATGACGCCGATCGACGCGCTGGTCTCGCGCGCAAAGAGACGCACCATGCCCACGGTGGTGTGGTCACCGAATACCGCGAGGAGAATGGTGGAGTCGTCCACGGTCGACACGTGCAGGCTCTCGTGCTTGCCCTCATGGAAAAGGACCGAGAACTCGCTTTCGCCGAGCATGCGCGCGAGGGCGGCGGTGGCGCTGAAGGCGCCTGCGGCGAGCGCTCCCATGGACGCCGTGTCCGGTGCCGGCGAGGTCCCGCATTGCGCGAGGGGCTGGCCGCTGCGGTCGATGAGAAGGGCGGCGCTCGCGCCCGACTCGGCGAGGAAGCGGCTCAGCACGGCGTCGATCCGCGCCGCGTCGCTTTCGTGGATGACCACGTCGTGTCGCATCAGGTCGCTCCCTCTTGCCGCTGGTCGAACTCCTTGACGAGGACCATGCGCGACACGGTGTTCAAGGTGTCGAACACGCCCTTGCCCTCGAGCGCGACGGCTTCGAACGACGGCGCCCTCCGGGCGCCCCGGTTCAGCATGTATTCCAGGTATTCGCACGGGGCCACGTTGCTGAGATCGCGCTTGTTGTACTGGATCACGTAGGGGGTGCTGGCAAGATCGAGCTGGTACTCCTTGAGGTTCTCGTCGAGGTTGCGGAAGCTCTCCACGTCCTCGCGCAGCCGGTCCCACTGCGAGTCGGCCACGAAGACGATGCCGTCCACCCCGCGCAGGACGAGCTTGCGCGTCATGTTGTAGTGGCTCTGGCCGGGCACCGTGTAAAGCTGGAACTTCGTCGCGAAGCCGCGCACGCTGAGCGCGGTCACGGGCAGGAAATCGAAGAAGAGCGTGCGGTCGTCGCCGGCCGCGAGCGAGATCATGTGGCCCTTGTTGTCGTCGGGCAGGTAGCGGTGCACGTACTGGAGATTCGCCGTCTTTCCGGCCATGCCAGGGCCGTAGTAGACGATCTTGAAGTTGATGACCTTCGCCGCGTAGTTGATGATCGACATCTCACACCGTGGCCAGGCGCTCCGCCGCCTGGGCTGCCTGCCGATAGGCGCGCCCCGGCAGGGCGAGCACGCCCGCCGCCGCCAGCATCGCCGGTCGCGGCGCCGTCGCCACCGGATGCACGACCGTCCGTCGCGTGCCTTCGCGCAGCACCACCGATACCGCGCGGCCGAGCTCGAGCTCACCCGCATGCACGAGCGCCTGCCACACCACCCGGGCCGCCTCGCCGGCAACCTCCGCCGCCTCCGCTCCCGCCGAGAAGACGTAGACATCGAGCCCGCTCGCGCGGTCCACGAACGCCGCCGGCACCACGGGGCCGAAACCCTGCAGCGCGCCGCCCAGCGCGGACACGCGGCCGTCGAGCGCGGCGGCGGCGAGGCCACGCGGGGCACCCGCGGGCGCGGAGGCCAGTGGCCCGTCGGCGCATGCGCGGGCAAGCAGGATCTCGAGGAGGGCCAACGGCGAGCCCGCGCGTAACGCAATCACGAGCACGCCGCCGCGCACGGCCGTCAGCACCATCGACACGCGGTCGGTGTGAATGGTCATTTGATGCGCCGTGGCGAGGAGCGGAACGCATCGCACGGCGGCACGCTCGATCGCGTGCTGCGGCAGTCCGGCGGTCACGAGCGACAACACGTTCGTCCCGCCCACCGCCTGCGCGGCGACCTCCAGCGGTCCGAAGGCTACCAGACGCCCTGCCAGCCGTTCGCCTTGCTCGAGGAGCTCGGGCGGCGGCGTGCTGCTCGCGGGGGCCGCGGGTGGGAGCACGATGGACGGAGGAACCTCCGCGGGCGGCTTCGTCTCCACGGGTGGCGGCGCCGCCGCCACGGGATCAGCGATCGGTGGCGTCGCGCTTGCGGTCGCCGCCATGACAGGGCGCTCCACGGCCGCCGCCTCGGGGCTCTCCGGGGACGGTACGGGAGCGACCGGCGTTACCGGCGGCGGTACAACCGGTGCGGGCGCGCCGGAGGACGGTTGGAACGGTGCCGGGTAGCGATCGAGGCCCGCAAGCTCGGGCGCAGGCGCCGCTTCCGAGAAAACGGCG
>JBKKCN010000069.1:0-11006 GCA_046712525.1 Candidatus Rokuibacteriota bacterium | reverse complement strand
ATCGATCGTCCTTGAGCGCGTCCGCCATGTAGCGGCTCGCGCGCGCGAGGATGTCCACGCCACCCCAGTCGATGAATTCGAAGATACCGACGGAGCCGTACCGGAAGCCCATGCCGGCGCGGAATGCCTTGTCCACGTCTTCGGGGGTGGCCACGCCCTCCTCGACGAGTCGGACGGCTTCGTTCATGAGCAACACCTGCAGCCGGGGACCGATGAAGCCCGGCGAATCCTTGCACTTCACCGGTACCTTGCCGAGCCGCTCCAGCACCGCGAGCGTCCGCTCCACGGTGGCGGCGGACGTGCGCGGGCCCGGCACCACTTCCACCAGCGGCACGATGTGTGCCGGGTTGAGCCAGTGCGCGACGAGAAAGCGCTCGGGGCCTTCCACGGCGTCCGCGAGGTGCGAGGGCGAGATCGTGGAGCTGGTGGAGGCGATGATGGCGTCCGGCGCCAGCCGTCCCGCCAGCCGCTTGAACGTCTCGCGCTTGAGGGCGACGAACTCCGGCAACGCCTCCTGGACGAAGTCGCACGCCGAGAGATCGCCGAGACCGACGCGGCCGTCAATGCGGCTCAGGACCGCCGGCGCGGCGTCGGCGGCCACGACTTCTTCCTCCACCATGAGCTGAAGATCCCGCGTGATCTCGCGCCGCGCGTCGGCGAGCGCGCCGTCGTCGTGGCCGGGCCGCTCCTTGAGGTCGACGAGGGTCACCCGACAGCCGCCAAGCGCGAAGGCGAGGGCGATCTGCCGCCCGATGCGGCCGGGCCCCAGCACCGCCACCGTGTCCATCACGCGCGGTCGCGCCCGTAGATCATGACCACGTGCTCGCCCATTCCGCTGTTGTTGTGGGTGAGGCCGACGGCCGCCTCCGGCACCTGCCGCGCGCCCGCCTCGTCGCGGAGCTGCGCGAAGACCTCGGCCGCCTGCGCCACGCCGGTGGCGCCGAGAGGGTGGCCGCAGCCGATGAGGCCGCCGCGCGGGTTCACGACGACATCGCCGCCGTAGTCGCTGCGCCCCGCCGCCACGAAGGGTCCCGCCTCGCCCTTCTTACAGAAGCCGAGCTCCTCGTAGGCGATCAGCTCGGCGATGGAAAAGCAGTCGTGCACCTCGGCGAGGTCGATGTCGGCGGCCCCCACGCCCGCCATCTTGTACGCGGCATCCGCCGCCCGCTTCATGGCAGGCCAGTGCGCGTAGTCCTCGTGCAGCGAGGTCAGTTGAAAGCCGTCGAGCGCCTGGCCCGTGCCGCGGATCCACACCGGCTTGTCCGTCAGCGTGCGCGCGCGCTCCTCGCTGGCCACGATGACGGCCGCCGCGCCGTCGGTGATGGGCGAGCACATGAACAGGCGCAGCGGGCTGGAGATCATCCGCGAGCACAGCACCTGGTCCAGCGTGGCGCCTTTGTTGAAGTGCGCGTTGGGGTTCTTGGCGGCGTGGTTGTGGTTCTTCACGCCCACCATCGCCAGTTGCTCCTCCGTCGTCCCGTACTGGCTCATGTGGCGCTGGGCGGCCAGCGCGAAGCATGGCGGCGCGGTGAGCCCGAAGGCGGCCTCCCACTCGCGGTCCACGCCGGTGCCCATGTTCAGGACCGCCTCCTCGCCGCTCGGCTGGTTCAGCTTCTCCACGCCCAGCACCATCACGAGATCCGCGAGCCCGGCCGCGATGAAGGCGTACGCGTACCGGATACCCACGGTGCCGGAGGCACACATGTGCTCGGTGCGCGCGCTCAGCACGCTCGGCGTGATGCCGAGCGCCTCCGCCGCCATCGACGAGATGTGGCTCTGAAACGCCGTGCGCTCCGGCATGACGGTGCCCACCACCAGACCCTCGAGGTCTTTGGGCTTCACTTCCGGCAGCGAGTCGAAGCAGGCCTTGCCCGCTTCCCAGATGAGGTCGCGATAGGTCGCCTTGCGCACGCCGAACTTCGAGACTCCCGCGCCCACGAGCGCCACCCGTCTCATCTCAGATCCCCACCGACATGCCGCCGTCGGCGAAGATCACCTGGCCCGTGATGAAGGAGGCCTCGTCCGAGCACAGGAACACGTGGACGTTGGCGATCTCCTCGGGGGCGGCGATACGGCCCACGGGCACCTGCGCCACGATCTTGTCCCGGATGGCGTCGGGGACGCCCGCCAGCATCGAGGTCATGACGGGGCCGGGCGCTACCGCGTTCACCGTCACGCCGTACTTCGCGTATTCGAGCGCCAGCGTCTTCGTGAGCCCGATGACACCCGCCTTGGAGGCGGCATAGTTGGCCTGGCCGATGTTGCCGAGGCTGCCGATGGACGAGGTGTTGACCACGCGGCCCCACGCGCGCTCCCGCATGCCCGGCAGCGCGGCCTGGGCGCAGAGGAAGGTGCCCTTGAGGTTGACGTCGAGCACGGCGTCCCACTGCTCCTCCGTCATCTTCGCCGCCATCGCGTCCCGGTTGATGCCCGCGTTGTTGATGAGGATGTCGAGGCGGCCAAAGGCGTCGGTGACCGCCTTCACCAGGCGCTCACAGTCCGCCTTCTTCGTCACGTCGCCCGCGGCCACCAGCGCCTTGGCGCCCGCCTTCCTGATGTCGTCCGCCACCGCCTCCAGGCCGTCGGGCCTGGCGTCGTTGACGGCCACGAGCGCACCCTCGCGCGCGAAGCGGAGCGCGGTGGCGGCCCCGATGCCACCCGCCGCCCCCGTGACCAGCGCCACTTTCCCCTGCAGCCTCATGCGCGCCTCCGCATCATGAGCACCGATTGCTCGCAGTGCATGACCGTCTCGCCCTTCTGGTTCTTCACGGCCACCTCGTAGGTCACCACGCCGCGGTCCGGCTTCGACGACGGCTTCGTCTCCTTGATGGTCATGGCCGTGTGCACGGTGTCGCCCAGGCGCACCGGACCCGTGAAGCGGATGCGATCGATGCCGAGCAGCGCCACCGTCGTGCCCTCGAAGATGCCGAGCTGGTTCTGATGGCCGTTGGAGATGGCGAGCGTCAGGATCCCGTGGGCCACCCGGCCCCCGAACGGCGTCGTCTTCGCAAACTCCTCGTTCAGGTGCAGCGGGTTGAAATCGCCGGAAAGCCCGGCGAACAACGACACGTCGCCCGCCTCCACCGTGCGCGCGGCCGTCTCGAAGGTCTCGCCCACCTTGAAGTCGTCCCAGTACCGGCCCTTCGGCTCGTAGGCCACTGTGCAGTCTCCTTATGAAGAAAAAGCCGTGCCGCGATCCCAGTCGAGGTCGCGGCCGATGACCACTCTCAGGATCTCCGACGTGCCGCCGCCTGGAAGCAGGAAGCGCGCGTCGCGGAAGTACCGCTGCACCGGGTACTCCATGGCGAGACCGTAGGAGGCAAAGATGCGCGCCGCCTCGTCGGTCACCTTCACCGCGGCCTCGGAGGCGAAGAGCTTCGTCATGGCCGCCTCGCGCCCGATGGCGTGACCGGCGTCCATGCGGGCGGCCGCCTGGTAGGTGAGGAGGGCGGCGGCGTGGATCGAGGTGAGCATGTCGGCGAGCTTGAAGGAGATCGCCTGGTGCTCGCCGATGGGCTTGCCGAAGGCCACGCGCTCGCGAGAATAGGCGAGCGCGGCCCCGTACGCCGCGCGCGCGAGCCCGATCGAGAGCGCGGCCGTCATCACGCGGATCTCGGACAGAATGGTGCCGATCTTGTCCGCGCCTCCCGTCTCGCCCCCGAGTAAGCAGTCGGCCGGAACCTCGACATCGTCGAGGAGGATCTCGCCCGTCTCCGAGGCGCGCACGGCCATCTTGTCGATCTTCTTTCCGAGACCGATGCCGCGCATCGACGCGCGGTCGAGGAGGAAGAGCGCGATGTTTTTCATCCCCCGCTCACCCGACGTCTTCGCGGCCACCGTGAGCACGTCGGCCACGGGCGCGTTCGTGACCCACGTCTTGGCGCCGCGCAGCACCCACCCCTCGCCTCGGCGCTCCGCGCGCGTGGTGATGTTCGCGATGTCCGAGCCCGCGTTGGGCTCGGTGAGCGCGAAGGTGGCCACGAGGTCGCCGCGCAGCGCCGGCACGAGATACCGCTGGCGCAACGGCTCGGCGCCGTACTTGTAGATGAAGTACGTCCCCATCAGGGACTGCATGCATGCCGCCGCCGCCAGCGACAGCGAGCCACGCGCCAGCTCTTCGGCGAACAGGCAGTACGTCGTCATGTCGGCCGCCGCCCCGCCGTACGCTTCCGGGTATCGCAGGCCGAAGTAGCCGAGCTCGCCGGTGCGCTTGAAGAGGGCCTTCGGAAACTCCGCCCGCTCGTCGATGGCGTCGGCGGCGGGCACGACCTCCGTGTCGACGAAGCGCGCCACCGATTTGCGAAACTCCTCCTGCTCCGGCGTGAAGGCGATCATCGGCGCCTCCCGCGCAGCGCCGTGGTCGCGGCCTCGTCTACGCGCCGGTCCATGCCCGCGCCCGCGATCACGACACCGTACCGCTCGCGCGCCGCCGCTACCGACACGTAGTCGTCGAGCACGTCCTCCAGCACGCGCGCCGGATCGCGCGCGAACGGATCGCCGTAGCCACCCGCCCCCGACTGCTGGAACGAGATGACGTCGCCGTAGGCGAACTCGCGCGACTGCTTGCCGTGCACGCGCTCCTCGCCCGCGCCCGGGTTGATCACGGTGCGGGCGAGGGCGCCGCTCTTGCCGCCGAAGAGCCCGTAGGGCGGAAACTTCTCGCGCTCGGAGAGGTTCGTGAGCTTGCCCTCGTCGGCGAGAAAGCGCAGGTCGCGCCGGATGCCGCAGCCGCCGCGGAACGTTCCGGGCCCCGCGGAGTCGTTCGTGAGCTCGAAGCGCTCCACCACGATGGGCTGGTTGGCCTCCTGCGCCTCCACCGGGATGTTGGAGGCGTTGAACGCGTACGACATCGCCTCACAACCGTCCTTCGTCGCACGCGCGCCCGTGCCCGACAGCACGAGCTCGTAGGCGACGAAGCGGCGCCCGCGCGCGCGGTCCCAGCCGCCGAAGGTGGGGTTGGCGAAGTGGGAGGCGGCGGCGGCCACGCGCTCGGGCAGTGCTCCGGCGAGGGCGCCGATGACCGCCTCGAAGACCCGGTAGCAGATGATCGCGCGCGGTCCGCCGCCCGCAGGGGGGCGTGGGTTGAGGAAAGAACCTTCGGGCGCCTTGACGGTGATGGGCCGCAGCGCACCCTCGTTCATGGGACCGAAGGGATCGGTGAGGCACTTCACCGCCGCGTACGAGTACGAGCGCGTGTAGTTGATGTAGGAGTTCATCCCCGACGCCGTCTGCGGGCTCGACCCCTCGTAGTCGATGGTGAGGGCGTCGCCGGCCACCGTGACCCTCACCGCCACCCGCAGCGGGTCGGTGCCGGGGCCGCGGTCATCGAGGAAGTCCTCGAACACATACGCGCCGTCGGGGACCGCGCGAATGGCGGCCCTCATGTTCGCTTCGCTGCGGGCGATGATCTCGTCCATGGCCGCGAACACGTCCGCGCGCCCGTAGCGCTCGCACAGCTCCACCAGGCGCAGCTCGCCCACCCGCAGCGCGCTGCGCTGCGCGCGCAGGTCGCCCAGCACCTTGTCGGGCGTGCGCGTGTTGGCGCCTATGATGGCGACGATGCCTTCTTCTTCCTGATACTGCTTCCACACCTTCGTGGGCGGGATGCGCAAGCCTTCCTGGAAGTAATCGAAGATGCCTTCCACCCCCTGGCTGCCCGGCCGCTGCCCGCCCACGTCCGTGTGGTGCAGGATGTTGACCGCGAACCCCACGAGCTCGCCCTCGTGAAAGGCGGGCTGAGTGATGAAGAAGTCGGGCAGGTGGCCGGAGCCGAGGAGCGGGTCGTTCAGCAAGATCGCGTCGCCCGGGCGCAGCGTCTCCACCGGGTGCGCGGCAAGCGCATTCTTGACGGCGAACGACATGGCGCCCATGTGGCCGGGGCTGTACGGGCCCTGCGCGACCATGCGCGCCTGCGGGTCGAAGATGGCGACGGAGAAGTCCTGGCCCTCGCGCGCCTGCTCGGAGTACGCCGTCTTGTGCACGGTGGTGCCGATCTCCACCGCGATCGACTGCAGCGCGCCCCAGATGACGCCGAGCGTGATGGGATCGACGCGCGCGCTCACTGGATGACCTCGTCCGCGCGGACCAGCAGCGCCGGCCGGATCGACAGGCCCAGCGCCCGCGCCGTCTTGAGGTTCATCACGAGCTCGAACTTCGTCGGCTGCTCGATCGGCAGCTCGGCGGGCCTCGCGCCCTTGAGGATCCTATCGACGTAGGCCGGCGCCCGGCGGAAGAGATCCACGAAGCTCGTCCCGTACGTCATGAGCCCGCCCGCGTCGGCGTATTCCCGCCTCGTGTAGATCACCGGCACGTGGTGCTTGGCGGCAAGATCGACGACGTGACGGCGATGACGCTCGATCACCCCGTCACTGGGCACCACGACGCCCGCGCCCTGGCGCTTGGCCTCCGCGAAGAACGGCTCGAAGTCCTCCGGGCCTTTCACGAGGACGATGGGGAGGAGCGTGACATTGAGCGCTCGCGCCGCGGCGTGCAGCTCGCCCTCGAACTGTGGCGACTGGGCGCGGGTGGCCAGGACCGCGACACGCGCCATCGATGGCACCGCTTCCCGGAGCAGCTCCACATACTTTTCTCCGACGCCGGCCGCGCTGAGGGTGAGCCCCGTGATGTTCCCGCCCGGGCGCGCGAGGCTCGCGACGAAGCCGTTCGCGACGAGGTCCGGCGCGACGATCGTCACGATGGGGATGGTCGTCGTGGCCGCCCGCGCGGCAGTCACCTCGCGGGTCCCGGTCACGACGATGACGTCAAGCTGGCGTTCCACCATCCCCTTGGCGAGCTCCGTCACGCGCTCCGCTCGCCCGTCGCCCGCGAAGCCTCGCTCGATCCGGATGGTCTGTTCGTTGACGTAGCCGAGCGCACGCAGGCCATCGAAGAACGCCACCCACTGCGGCGGCAACGGGCCGGAGGGGTCGGTGCCGATCGACAGCACGCCGATGCGCGGGATCCGCGCGGGCGCCTGCGCCTCCCCCTCCGAGGTCGAGGACACCAGAAACAGGGACGCCACCACTGCGAGCGTCCACCTTCGTCTCATCGGGTCACTTCGACGATGAGGTTGGCGTACTCGTCCACGGTGGCGACACAGCCGGGCGGGAGCACGGAAGTCGACTCCCGCTCTTCCACGATGGCGGGGCCTGCGATCTGCATGCCCGCCGCGAGCGCGTAGCGGTCGAAGACCGGGCAATCGACGTAGCCGTGCGTCTCCGGAAAGTACGCGCGGCGCCGCTCGCTCCGTGCGCCGCCGGGGGCGCCCGCCCCCGCCTTGCTCAGGGTCACCCGTGGCGCGCCGCCGATGGCGGAGAGCTTCCACGTCACGATCTCCACCGGCTCTTCAGCGTTGGCGTAGCCGTAGCGCGCGGCGTAGATCTCGTCGAAGGCGGCGCGCACGCGGGCGAGCGCTCCCGCATCGAGCGGTCCCGGCGGCACCGGCACCGTCAGCTCGTATCCCTGCCCCGCGTAGCGCCCGTCCGCCGCCCGCTGCACGGTGACGGCGCCCGTGACAGCGGACTCGCGTACGACCGCCATCGCCTGCGCCGCCATGTCGTCGTACATCGCGCTCACGCGGGCGGGATCGACGGCGTCGAGTCGGCGCACGTACGTGCGCGCGACGTCGAAGCGCACCTCGGCGGCGAGAAGGCCGATGGCGGCGGTGACGCCGGCGGCGGCGGGCAGGATGACGCGCGGGATGCCGAGTGCCTGCGCGAGCCGGCAGCCGTGCACGGGCCCGGAGCCTCCGAAGGCCACCAGCGCGAGGCCGCGCGGGTCGCGCCCGCGCTCGATGGACACCACGCGCGTGGCCAGCTCCATGTTCGTGTTCACGATGGCGTGGATGCCCCACGCCGCCTCCTCGAGGGAGAGGCCGAGGGGCGCCGCCACGCGCGCGTCGATGGCGCGAGCGGCCGCCCCCGGGGCCAACCGCATCGTGCCGCCCGCGAAGTACTCGGGATTCAGGTACCCGAGGACGAGGTTGGCGTCGGTGACGGTGGGCTCCTCGCCGCCCCGGCCGTAGCAGACGGGACCCGGCGTGGAGGAGGCGCTCTCGGGGCCGACCGCGATGACGCCGAGGTGCGCGCGCGCGATGGAGCCGCCGCCGGCGCCGATCTCGACGAGGTCGAGCGCCTGGATGTTCATCGGCAGCCCGCTGCCGGCCGCGTTGTTCACGCGGTGGAGCTCGAAGGTGGTGGTGGTGAAGGGCCGGCCGTTCTCCACGAGGGCGAGCTTGGCGGTGGTGCCGCCCATGTCGAAGGCGATGAGGTTCGCGTGCCCGGTGAGCTCGCCATAGGCGGCCGCCATGAGGGCGCCCGCGGCGGGGCCCGACTCGATCATGCGCACGGGATAGCGCTCCATCGCCTCCGCCGTCGCCACGCCGCCCGAGGACTGCATGACGAAGAGCCGGCCGCGGTAGCCGCGCTCGCTCATCGCCGCCTGCAGGCCGCGCAGGTAGTCGCGGATGGCCGTCATCACGTAGGCGTTCACCACCGTGGTGGACGTCCGCTCGTATTCGCGAAACGTCGGCGACACCTCGTGCGACAGCGTCACGGTGACGTGCGGGATCTCTTCGGCGGCGAGAGCGGCGATACGCTGCTCGTGCGCCGGGTTGACATAGGCGTGGAGCAGGCACACGGCAAGCGTGCGCACCCCGCGCGCGGCGAGGTCGCGCAGGGCGCGCCGCGCGTCCGCCTCGTCGAGCGGCGTGCGCACGGAGCCGTCGGCGAGCACGCGCTCGGTCACCTCTCCGATGAAGCGGCGCGCGATCAAGGGAGCGGGCTTCTCGATCTGCAGATCGTAGACCTGGTAGCGCTTCTCGCGGCCGATGATGAGCACGTCGCGGAAGCCACGCGTGGTGAGCAGACCGACGCCCTGCGCCTTGCGCTCGATGACGACGTTGGACCCCAGGGTAGTACCGTGCACGGCCTGCGCGACGTCGCCCCACGCCACCCCTGCCCGCGCCACCAGCTCGTCCAGTCCTTCCACGCATGCCGCGGAAGGATCGGGATACGTGGTGAGGCGCTTGCCGGTCAGCAGCTCACCGGCGGGCGATTGGAGGACGAAGTCGGTAAAGGTGCCGCCCACGTCGAAGCCGACGCGATACGCCATCGCCTCAGGGCCGCCGCTCGGCACGCGCGAGGACGACGCGGTACGGATACCGCCGGCCCGCCTGGTAGGTGACGGCATGCTCGACGGGCTCGCCGCTGGCGGCGTAGTACGTGCGCTCGAAGAGCAGCAGCGGCGAGCGCGGCCGCAGCCCGAGGAGCTCGGCGACGTGGCGCGGGGCGAGGACGGCATCGACGACCTGATCGAGGGTCTTGATGGGCACCGAGAGCTGCCGCTCGATGGCGGCAATGAGGGAGGTGTTCGACAGGTCTTCCTCCGAGAGCGCGGCGCCGATGGAGGCAGGCATCCACGCCGTCACGTGCTGGAAGGGGCCGCCTTCGGCGTTGCGCACGCCGCTCACCCGGTACGCGGAGGAACCCGGCGAAAGGCGCAGTGCCTGGGCGATGTTGGCGGGCACGGTCACCACGTCGCGCGCGACGAGCTTGAACCACGTCTCTTCGCCGAGCGCCATCATGTCATCGATGGAGCCGATGATCCGCAGTCGCGGGTCGCTGCCTCCCGCCGCCGTGCTGAAGGTGCCGCGCCCCGCATGGCGGTAGAGGCGCCCTTCCTGCACGAGCACGTCGAGGGCCTGGCGAATCGTGGGCCGGCTCACTTTGAACTTCGCGCACAGCTCGTGCTCGGACGCGATGCGCTCGCCATCGCCGCGCAGGTCACGGCGGATGGCATCGGCGATCTGCAGGTAACGCGGGACTCCCGGCCGATAGTTCACGCGGCGGGCCTCCAGAGTGTGGCGTGATGTCAGGATGTCTAGACATCTAACCACCGGAAGACCCGCCGCGCAATAAAACGACGGAAGGAGGCGGCGCGGCAGGCCGCGCCGCCTCTCGGTCAGCGGTTACTTGACCGGCTTCTCCGCGTCCTTCTTGGACAGGTCCTCCTCCTTGACGTCGCCCGTCTTCGGGCTCGCCGAGGGCGAATCCTTTTGCTCCTGGCTCTCCCGGGCGTTGTCCCGGCCCTGCTGGCCGTGCTGGCCCGCCGCCTGGTCGGCGCGGTCGAGACCCGTCTTCTTCTCGGCGTCCAGCTTGTCCTTCTCGTCACCCATCTTCGGGCTCGCCGAAGGCGAGTCGGTGCTCAGCGTGCCGCCGGTGGTTCCGGACACGGAGCTGTCCGTCGACACGCCGCCGCTCACGCTGCCTTCGGGCTTGACGCCGGTGGTGACGCTGGTGCTGGTGTCGGTCGAGACGCTCCCGCCCGCCTTCTTAGCCGCATCGCCCGCCACCGCGGGGTTGACGGCGAGGAGCAGAGCCGCAATCGTGGAGGCCGCGATGGCCGCGTAGTCCTTGTTCATGTCGGTGAATCCTCCCCTGGAGTTATTCGCCGGCTGTGCCGACGCTCCATGGAACGTGCACGGCCGATGCCAGCAGACGCGCGCGATTGCAAATGTCTCAATGCGCGCACGGGCGCGACATAGACGACGGCATCGAAATCATTTCACCGCGCGCAGGAGCTCGCGAGCAATAACGGTGCGCTGAATCTGGTTCGTGCCTTCGTAGATCTGCGTGATCTTCGCGTCGCGCATGAAGCGCTCCACCGGATATTCGCGCGTGTAGCCGTAGCCTCCGAACACCTGCACGGCGTCCGTGGTCACCTTCATCGCGGCATCGCTCGCGAAGCACTTCGCCATCGAGGATTCCAGGGAGCTGTCGCGCACGCCACGGTCCACGAGGGCGGCCGCGTGATGGACGAGGAGCCGGGCCGCGTGCACCTGCATGGCCATGTCGGCCAGCATGAATTGCACGCCCTGGATGGCGGCGATGGGCTGACCGAACTGCGTGCGCTGCCTGGCGTAGCCGGTGGCCGCGTCGAGCGCGGCCTGCGCGAGGCCCACCGCCTGCGCGCCCACCGCGGGCCGCGAGCGATCGAGCGCGCCCAGC
>JBKKCN010000068.1:0-13037 GCA_046712525.1 Candidatus Rokuibacteriota bacterium | reverse complement strand
CGATGTCCCGAGAGCTTCAGCAAGTCGGTCACCCTCCTTGCCGCCTCGGTAGCTACTGGGGTCTACCGACAATTCCCCAGGCGGGACTTGCACCCGCAAGATGCACGGCACCTTTCCACGGCGCACTGAATTATCCGGGCTAGCCGCTCCGGCGTGCCCGTCGGGGCGCGACGAGATCGGCGGCGGTGTTGGCCAGCAGCGCGGCCAGGATGAGAGTGCCGCCCATCAGCGACGCGGCCGCAGGCCGCTCGTCGAGGACGAGCCACACCCAGATCGGCCCCAGCACAGTCTCGAGCATGCCGATCAGCGAGGTCTGCGCGACGGGAATCAGGCGCGCACCGGCCATGAAGAGCAGGAAGCCCAGCCCGAATTGCCCGATACCGAGGACCGCGACGAGGGCGAGATCCCGGGCCGACGGCGATAGCGGATCAGCGAAGGGCAGCGCCACGAGGGTGGTGAGCGCCGTCGCCAGCGCCGCCGCCGGTGCCATCTGGATCTCGGGGTGACGGCGAACCAGCACGGTGGCGACGGCAAAGCTGGCGGCCATGGCCACCGCGAGCAAGTCGCCGATCATCGTGCCGCGCCCGTAAGAATCGGACACCATCACCACCACGCCCGCGAGCGCGACGCTCATCGACATCCACGTGCGGGGCGCGACCCGCTCGCCGAGCACCAGCCACGCCAGGAGCCCGGCCACGTAGGGCCCGATGGACATGAGGATGAGCGTGTTGGCGACCGAGGTGTGCGCCAGGGAGAAGATGAAGCACGTGGAGGCGACCGCCATGCATGCGGCGACCGCGAGCATCGGGCGCCCGCCGCTCCGCCATTGCGCGACGATCCCGCGGCGTTGAACGATCGACAGCACGAGGGCGAGAAAGGTCGAGGCGAAGAGGCTGCGCCACAGGCTTGTCGTCCACGGTGGGGTGGTGATGAGACGAACGAGGAGCGCCCCGCTGCTCCAGCACACGGCGGCGCCGGCCACGAGCAGGGCGCCGGCGTTCGCCTGCTCGCGACGACCAGGCTCGTCTGGCAAAGGGCGCGGCGGGGACAGGGTCGCGAGGTTAGATGGAGTCGGAGCGCCGCCGAGCAAGGAAGCGGAAGAATTCCACGCCCTCGCCGAGCCGCCGCTTGAGCACAGCCCGATCGCGCAGCATCTCGCCGCCGATGGCGAAGATCTTCCGCGGACGGAAGTAGAAGCGCCGGTAGAAGGCCTCCACGGACGCGAAGATCTCGGTGCGCGGCAGGTGCGGATACCCGAGCACGCTCGTCTGCACGCCGGAGCCGTCGACGAGAGCCTCGTCGCTCAGCCACCCCTGCTCCTGAGCCTGCCGGTACAGCGCCGTGCCCGGATAGGGCGCCGCCAGCGACACCTGCAGCGTGTGCGGATCGATGTCCTGGGCGAAGCGGATGGTCTCTTCGATGCTCTCGCGCGTCTCTCCCGGCAAGCCCATGATGAAGGTGCCGTGGATCGTGATGCCGAGCGCGCGCGCGTGCCGGGTGAACTCGCGCGCGCGGTCGATACGGATGCCCTTCTTGATGTTGTTGAGGATGGCCTGGCTTCCCGACTCGTAGCCCACCAGCAGCAGGCGCAGGCCGTTGTCGCGGAAGATCTTGAGGCTGGCGTGGGGCACGTCGGCCTTGGCGTTGCACGACCACGTGACGCCGAGCTTACCCAGCCCGCGGGCGATCGCCTCCGCGCGCGGCAGGTCGTCGGTGAAGGTGTCGTCGTCGAAGAAGTACTCCTTGACCTGGGGGAAGTGGCGCTGCGCGCGCGCGATCTCCGCTACCACGTGGTCGACGGAGCGCGTGCGATACCGTTGCCCGCCCACGGTCTGCGGCCACAGGCAGAAGGTGCACTTCGAGCGGCAGCCGCGGCCGGTGTAGAGCGAGACGTAAGGGTGCTGCAGGTAGCCGATGAAGTACTGTTCCACGACGAGGTCGCGCTTGTAGACGTCGGTCACGAAGGGCAGCGAGTCCATGTCCTCGAGGATGGCGCGCTCGGGCGTCCGGTGCGTGCCGCCGTCACCGTTGCGGTAGCTGATGCCCGCCACGGAGGCGAGGGCGCGCCCCTGCGCGATCTCCTGGATCGTGAAATCGAACTCGTTGCCGGCCACGAAGTCGATCACGGGCGACACCGTGAGCGCCGCCTCCCGCTGTACCGCCACATGCGCGCCCACGAAGCCGATCCGCAAGCGCGGGTTCTCGCCCTTTATCGCCTCCGCCACCTTCACGTCCGAGGCAAATGACGGCGCGCTCGTGTGCAGGACCGCGAGGTCGTAGCTGTTGGCCAGCGGCAGCACATCGGTGGTGGTGAGCCCGGCGGGCGGCGCATCCACGAGCCGGGAGCCGGGAACGAGGGCGGCCGGCTGCGCCAGCCACGTCGGGTACCAGAAGGAGCGGACCTCGCGGCGCGCCTGGTAGCGCGAGCCAGCGCCGCCGTCGAAGCCTTCGAACGAGGGGGGGTGCAGGAAAAGGGTGCGGAGGTAGTCGGTCATTCCGACCATCTTAGCTCAGGCACGGGACACCAGGTACACGCCGGCCACGATGCAGCCGATGCCGGCCCAGCGCACCGGGGTCACCGCCTCCGCCAGCATCGCCTGCGCGAAGACCGCCACCACGATGTAGTCGAGCGCGGTCATGGGCAGGATCTTGCTGACGTCGTCGCGCGAGAGCAGCGTGAGGTACATGACGAAGAAGGCGGCCTGGAGCACGACGCCGCTCACCACCCATGGATCGAGCAGGGCGCGCGTCGCCATGCCACCGAGCAGCCTGGTGGGCGCCTCCGTGAGATCGCCGACGGTACGCATCCCCTTCGACAGCAGTACGTGCCCCACGCCACCCAGCACGCTCGCGATCACCACCAGCACGAGGGTCTTGAGCATCAGAGCGACTTCTCGATGGCGGCCAGCAACCCCTTCTCCACGTCGCGGTCGGTCACGGTCACGGGCTCGTCCTTCTCGATCCACATGATGCGCTCGCGCTTGAACACGCTGCGCTCCACGCCCACGGTGGTGCGCGTGGGCGCCGCCGCCTTCACGTGCAGCACGAGCTTGTGCACGGTGCCTTTCATGTACACCCCGAACTCCTCGCCCTCTACCCGCCGCACCTTCGTGGAGATCCAGCCGATGGTGCGGTCCTCCTTGTCGATCTCCCAGCCCTGCAGCTTGAGCACGGAGCGCGTGACGTCCCACACGCGGTCTATCGGGGCGTCGAACCCCTGCGTCACTTCCTCCGCGCGCACGGGCAGCGCCAGCAACGCCACTGCCAGGCACACCACGACGCTCAGCATCCGCCTCGACATCCTCGTCATCGTCGTTCCTCCTCGGATAGAAAGGTGCCCTCCGCCTGCAGCCGGCCGTCGCGCAAGCCGAGAACGGCGGTGGCGCCGCGGGCGGCGTCAGGGCGGTGGCTCACCACGATCACGGCCCCGCCTCCCCGCGCGCGCTCGCGCAAGCCGTCCAGGATGACGGCGCCGTTCGCATCATCGAGATTGCCGGTGGGCTCGTCGGCAAGCAAGAGGGGCGGCTCGTTCAGGATGGCGCGGCAGTACGCCACGCGCTGCTGCTCGCCGCCTGAGAGCTGCGCCGGGTAGTGATCACGCCGCGCCGCCACTCCGAGGCGGTCGAGCAGCTCCAGCGCCCGTCGCCGGTGCGCGGCGGTCACTCCCCCCACGTAGCGGGCGGCGAGGAGCACGTTGTCGAGCGCGGTGAGCGAGGGCAGCAGCATGAACGACTGGAACACGAAACCGACCCATCGCCCGCGCGCCCGGCTGCGCGCCGCGCGCGAGAGCGCGGTCACGCGCGTGTCGCCGAACCACACGTCGCCGCCGTCGGGGTCCTCGAGAAGGCCGAGGACGTTCAGCAGCGTGCTCTTGCCACAGCCGGACGGGCCCGCGATCACCACGAACTCCCCGCGCCGCACGGTGAGCTCGACGCCGTCGAGGACGCCGAGGGCGCCCGAGGGCGTGCGGTAGCGCTTGACGAGCTTCTCGGCGCGCAGCATCAGGCGCCGCGGCGGATGGATTCAGCGGGCGAGAGGCGCACGATGCGCAGGGTGGCGTAGAGGGCGGCCGCCCCGCCCAGCAACACGGAGAAGACGAGGGCCCCGCCCAGCAGGCGGGGTGAGAACACGAAGAGCTGCTGGCCCGTGCGCGCCGCCCAGCCGTCGACGGCGAGCCCGAGGAGCACGGCGAGGCCGACGCCGACGGCGCCCCCGGAGAGGGTCACCGCGAGCGATTCCCCGAGGACCTCGCGCCCAAGCTGCCAGTCGCTGGCGCCGAGGGCACGCTTGATGCCGAAATCACGGATGCGCTCGAAGACGGCGGCCGCGATCGTGTTCGCGAGCGACAGCCCGCCGATGACGAAGGCAAGGGCGCCGATGCCGGCGAGCAGCGCCGTGAAGAAGGCCGTGGACTGCTTGAGCAGGCGGCTCAACTCGCTCGGAATCTGGACGTTGACGCCCTCCACCCGGTCACGGATGCGCAGGGCGACCGCATCCGGATCCTCACCGTCCTTCCAGCCCACCGCCGCTCCCGTGTTGAGGTCGCCCGCGGTGAGGGCGACACCACCGGACGCGAGCAACGTGCGCAGCATCTTGTCCTTGGCCACCCACTGCTCGCGTGCATCCTCGATGGGGACGATGACGAAACGGTCGGGCGCGGTCAGCATCCGGTCGAGGACTCCCACCACCTCGTACGGCCGGCCCTCGAGCGTGACGCGGCCGCCCACACGCACCTCGTGGGCGGCTGCGAAAGAATCGCCCACGACGGCCACGTGCCGGTCGCCCTGTCGGAGGAAGCGGCCCGACTTCACCGGCAGCTCACGGTAGTGACGATTGGGAACGGGAACGGAGAGGTCCATGCCGAGCACCATCTCCTGCGTGAGCGTCATGAACTGTGACGTGCTGGGATTGAAGGGCAGCATGACCTGCGCCTGCACGCCGGAGACGCCCTCCACGGCGGCGATGGCGCGCACGGTAGCGCCCGGCAGGAGGCCGCCCGCCGTGAAGCCTGCGCCCATGCCCATGCCGCGTCCGGCGACGGAGATCTGCCCCATCACGAAGCGGTCGCCTCCCTCGATGAAGGCCACGATGCGTTCGCCGAGGGCGCCCAGGGCCACCACGCCCGCCACGCCGATGGCGATGCCGGCGATGGTGAAGGCGTACTCGCGCAGATGCTTCAGCAGGCTGGTACTACCATTCGAGATGGGACTCGATGGGCTTGCCGGCGCGGCGGCGGCGCCAGGTGTTCATGCGGGCGGCGTTGAAGAGGAAGGCGAGGCCGAAGCGCGTCTTCCACGTCATCTTCAGGAAGCTGCCACCGGAGAGCACGTTGAGGACGCTGTCCACGGAGCCGAGCACGTTCTTGGGCTTCATGAAGAGCTCGAGGAAGCCCGGCTCGTAATACTTGTGGATGAACTTGAAGAAGGGCTTGAGCCCCGCCCACACCCTGCGCTCGTAGCGCGCGAAGTAACGCGCGCTGAACCGGTTCGTCCTGAACGCCCGCGCGATCGACTCCGCCGCGAGCTCGGCTGTCCGCATGGCGATGTACACACCGCCCGAGAAGATGGGGTCCACGAACGCCACCGCATCCCCCACCATCAGGAAGCGGTCCCCCACGATGGGTCGCGTCTTGTACGCAAAGTTCGCGGCCCGGTGCACCGGCGTGATGAGCTGGGCGCGCTTGAGGCCGTCGCCGACGCCGGCGCAGCGGCGGATCATCTCCGCGTAGCATTCCTCGGGCGAGCCCTGCCACGCGCGCAGGGTCTTGGCGTGCAGCACGGCGCCCACGCTCGTCACGTCGCCCGCGAGGGGAATCCACCAGAACCAGCCGTCGTCGAAGATGTAGACGCGGATGTTTCCCTCTTCCTTGCCCGACAGCCGGTCGGCGCCCTTGAAGTGACCGAAGAGCGCGACCTTGCCGAGATTCGGAATGCGCGTGCGGCGGCCGAGGCGCGTGGCGAGGAAGCCGTCTCTGCCGCTGGCGTCCACGACGAAGCGCGCGCGCACGGTAAGCGGCTGCCCACCGTCATCCGCCACGAGCGTGGCGCCGCTCTTGTCGAAGTCGACCGAGGCCACCGGGGCCGGCTGGTGGATCTGCACGCCGCTCTTCCGCGCGTTGTCGAGGAGCAGGGTGTCGAACTCGGCGCGCGGCACCTGGTAGGAATACACGGGCCACGCGCGGCCGGGCTGGAAGTAGAACGTGGTCTCCAGTCCGGTCTCCTGCTGGAGGAACTGAGCGCCGTACTTGATCTGGAATCCCGTGGTCTCCACCCGCTCGCGCACGCCCAGGCGCTCGAGCATGACCATCACGGCGGGCATCAGCGATTCACCCACGTGAAAGCGCGGAAACACCTCGCGCTCGAAGAGGCCCACGCGCAGGCCCGCGCGCGCCAGATGCGTGGCCACCGACGAGCCTCCGGGGCCGCCCCCGATCACCGCGACGTCGTACGTCAAGCTCTCCATCATCGTGACTCCCGCGCGGCGATCGCTTCTGGGATGATCTCGGCCTGCGGTGGGCGCGGGGTCACGGGCTCGGGGAGAAGCGGGTGGAGCCGGTCCTGATCGTACAGCGCGCTGATGACCGGCGTGAGCAGGTGCGGCCACCGGCCCCGCAGCAGTGCCTGCACGATCATGGCGGCAAGCACGGCCGGAATGGCGGCGCTCGCGGCGCCGGCCACGGCTGCGCGGCGACGGCGCGGGTGGTTCCACCAGTACGTGAGGCGATGACCGAGCCGGCGCATGGCCACCGAGCACAGCACCATGCCCCACATCGGCGTGTCCGCGTACGGCGCGGCCGCGGCGAGCATGGCGGCGTGGCGCGGGACACGGCGGGGTGCGCGCGCCTCGTTGGCCACCGCGCGCGCCGCCGCGCGCGCTTCGTGCGCCCAGCGGAGCAGTGACTGCGCGACGAGATAGGTGCCGATGCGAGTGCCGTCGCTCACCGGGCGGAAGCGACTGCGCTCCCCTGCGCGCTCGAGGATGGGCACCGGGATCTCGCGCACGGTCCAGCCTCGCGCGGCGGCCGCGAGCAGCACTTCGGTCTCGAACACGAAGCCGGCGCGCCACGTCCGCACCTCGTCGAAGAGCGCCACCGGGTAGACGCGGAAGCCCGACTGCGTATCGAGCACGCGCAGACCGCTCGACCAGTTGACGAAGAAGCCCGCTACCCGGCTCGCGTTCAGGCGATCGGCAGGTAGCGGGCCGCCCTCGAGCCGCCGGCTGCCAATCACGATCGTGCGTGGTGCGGCCGCCGCCAGCAGCGCCGGCAGCCGCGCGGCGTCGTGCTGGCCGTCGGCGTCGAGGGTCGCCACGAAGGTGGCTCCGCGCGCGCGCGCGGCGGCGATGCCCGTGCGCAGCGCCTGGGCCTTGCCGAGCCGGCGCGAATGTCGCAGCACCTCGGCTCCCGCCGCGAGCGCAAGGGAGGCCGTGGCGTCCGACGAGCCGTCGTCGACCACGATGACCGGTGCATGCGCCGCCGCCGCCGTCACCACCGCTCCTACCGCCGCCGCTTCATTGAACGCCGGTACCACGACGATGGCTTTCACGCGGCGTCCACCACCAGCGCCACGTGTGTGCCCCCACGCGCGATTGCGTGCACGAGGCCGGGCCCGCGATTCACGCGGTCCGCGCCCGCCGCGCCCGGCAGCACACCCGAGCGCGCCGTCCACGCGCCTGCGGCCACGGCGAGCGCACCCAATCCGGAATGATGGCCGAGGAGGGGCGAAAGAGACGTGGCGGGCGGCCGCGCGTGGCCGAGCGCGCCCGCGAGCAGGCGCGCTTCCCAGGCATCGCGGGCAGAATCACCGCTCGCCGATACGTACGTCCACCCGAGTGCCTCGCGCGCGGTGCCGGAGGCCGTGAGCGCGCCTGCGATCGCACGCGAGGGAGACACACCGCCGGTCCCGCGCGCGGGCGGGCGCGGCGGCACCCCGTACGGGCGAACGCGGAGCGCGCGGACGGCGGCGCCCCGGATCTCGCCGAGCGCCACCGCGCCGCGGCGCTCTGCTCCCGCGCGAGACTCGAGCAGAAGGAAGACGGCACCTTCGCCACGCGCGTCGTGGCCGCGACCGAGGTCGGCGAGGCCACGCGCGACGAGTGGATCCAGGTCGTCGACGCCGCCCGCGAGGATCGCTTCCGCGCGGCCGCTGGCCACCGCGGCCGCGCCGCGCGCCACTGCCAGCTCCCCCGCCACCGTGGGCGTGTTGAACGTCAGCGCCATGCCCTTGGCGCCGATCGCGATCGCGGTGGTGGCCGCCATCGCGTTCATCACCGTATTCGGGAACAGCAGCGGGGAGAGCCCGCTCGCGCCGCGCCGCAGATAGCCGTCGGCGAACTCGATCGTCGAGCGCAGGTCACCGAACTCGGTGCCGATCACGAGCCCCAGCCCGCGCGCAGCGTCGTATCCCGACTCCGCCATCGCGAGCCGCGCGGCGGCCACGGAAAGCTGGCAGACACGCGACAGCCGGCGTGTCTCGTCGGGGTTCATCAGGGCCGCCAGCGCCGCCGGCTCGAGCAGCGCCGCGCGCCGTCCACCGCGCTCGGTCACCGCTGAACGTGACGCCGCCAGGAAAGCGCCGAGCGCAGGCCACGAACCGGTGACACCGGCCGTCACCATGCCCGCGCCCGTGATCACGACGGAGTGCCTCATGGCCGCCGGAAGAGCAGGGTGATGTTCTGGCCCCCGAACCCGAACGAGTTGGAGATCGCGTGCTCGAGCGCGGCCTCGCGGGCGACCCGCGGCACGCAGTCGAAGGCGACCTCGGGATCGGGCGTGGTCAGATTCGCGGTGGGAGGCACGAGATCGTGGACGAGAGCGAGGATGGTGGCCACCGCCTCCAAGCTCCCCGCCGCCGCCATCGTGTGGCCGATCATGGACTTGGTCGCGCTCACGAGGAGACCGCCCTCGCCGAAGACCTCGCGCAGCGCGTGCGCCTCGATGCGGTCGTTCTGCGGCGTCGCGGTGCCGTGCGCGTTGGCATAGCCGACGGCGCCCGCGTCGACCCCGGCGGCCGCGAGCGCGGCGCGCATGGCGCGCACCATCCCCTCGCCCTTTGGCTCCGGCGCCGTCACGTGGAAGGCGTCGGTGGTCATGCCATGGCCGGCGAGCTCCGCGTACACGCGGGCGCCGCGCGCGCGCGCGTGCGCTTCGGACTCGAGAACGACGAAGGCGGCACCTTCGCCGATCGACATGCCGTGACGATCGCGATCGAAGGGCCGGCACGGCTCCGGATCGAGCAGCTTGAGCGCGTTGAAGCCCATGAAGCAGATGCGCGTGATGGCATCCACGCCCCCCGCTACGGCGACGTCCACCACGCCGTCCGCGATCAGCTCCGCCGCCTCCGCGAGCGCCACCGCCCCCGAGCTGCACGCGGTGACCACCGTCTCCCGCGGACCCCGCAGCCCCAGGCGGTGGCCGAGCATGTCGACGTGGCTGGCGGGCAGCACCGCGCGGAGAGCCGCAATGCTGGATGGCACCACGGCACCCGGCGGCACCGTCCAGTACCACGCTTCCGCCTCCAGCATGCCGCCGCCCACTGCACCCACGATGAGCGCGGCCTGCTCACGCTCGTTCGACGTCAGCCCCGCGTCGTCGACGGCCTCGCGCGCGGCCGCGAGCGCGAGCCGGTCCGCGCGCGAGCGGCGTCGCGAGGCGCCGGGCACATCGGGGACCTCCGCCGCGATGCGGGAGCGAAAGGGCGCGGCGTCGATGACGGTGACGGGGCGGATGGCGCACGCCCCCGACGACAGCCCGCTCCAGTACGCCTTCACCCCATTGCCGAAGGGGCTCACGGCGCCGAGACCGGTGACGAGCACCCGTGTCATGCGGCGCGCAATTTCTCCGCGATGAAGCGCGACAGCGTATCGAAGGAGGCGAAGTGCGGCACGAGATCCTCCGACTCGTCCATCGGGATGCCGAAGCGCTCCTCGATGGCGATGGACAGCTCGATGAAATCCAGCGAGTCGAGGCCGATGGAGCCTTCCACGCCTTTGGGCAGCGGCGTCGCCTGCGTGGTCTCCGCGGCGCGGCCCGCGTCGAACTTCAGCCGCGTCACGAGAATCGTCTTCAGCTCGTCGAGCACTTCTTTCGGTTCCATACCCCTCCTGCTGTTGACCGTCGCCCCCGGGGCTATCGCCCCGCCACGTCCGGCTCGAGGCGCGCCCGCCGCCCGCGCCAGCGTCCGGTGACCATCGAGGCCGCCTGCCCCTGCGCCCGTGCCAGCGCGAGCGCGATCAGCGGCCCGCACGCCAGCGTCTCGCCGGCGCGCGCTTGCACTTCCGCCTCCAGACGTGATGCTTCGCCGCCGGATCCGTAGGCCATCGTCGGCCCGCCCGCCGTCACGAGTACACACGCGGCGGCCTCCACGAGCGGACCCGGCGCCAGCCAGCGCGCGCGGTCGTAGAGATCCTCACAGTGCTCGAAGGTCTCCACGGCCAGCACCAGCGCGCGCACGCACCGTCCGCGGCGGACCAGCAATCGGGCCTGCCAGAGGGCGTCGACGGTGGCGGAGGCGCCGCCCAACAGAATGACATAGGCGCCCCGCAACCCGAACTCGATCGCAACCTCCGCCGGAACCGCGCTCGGCGCCGTATACGGGAAATGCAGCGTCCCCGGCTGCCCCTCGCCCTTGACGAAGGACGCATTGGCGGCGCCGTAGGCCGCCGCCGTGACATACACGAGGCCCGTGTCGGCCCCGGCGATCGCCTCTCGCGTCAGCCCTCCGTCGGCGAGCAGCGCCTCTACCGCCGCCACGCCCAGCAAGCATTCCCGCGTCGCGCGCCGGAAGCGGTCACCCGTGAGCGCAGGCCGGGGAATCGAGATCACCCGACGGCCGTGTGCGGCGCGCCCAGCGTCGTCGGGGAGGGCGGCCACTCCCGTGCCCCAGCCCGTGAGCACGCCGGCCGCCGCCACCGTCACGGCGACATCCCTTCCAGCACCAGGGCGGCGTTGCATCCGCCGAAGCCGAGCGACGTGCTGAGGCTGATGCGCGGGCGAGCGGCGCGGGCGGCGCCCGCCACGTAATCGAGGTCACAGTCCGGGTCCGGCTCCTCGTAGCCGTGCGTGGCGGGCACGACGCCATCGCGCGCGGCGAGCAGGCACATCACGGCCTCCAGCGTCGCCGCCGCTCCCATCGTGTGCCCGAGCGCCCCCTTGATGGAGTTCACGGGCACCGCGTGCGCGCGCGCGCCCAGCACGCGCTTGAGCACGGTCGTCTCGATCCGATCGTTGAGCACGGTGCCCGTGCCGTGGGCGCTGACGAAATCCACGTCGGCGGCGCCCACTCCGGCATCACGCATGGCGGCACGCGCGGAGAACTCCAGGCCGCGCCCCTCGGGGTCCGGGGCGGCGATGTGCGAGCCGTCGCTGCCACTGGCGTGACCGAGAAGCCGGCCCAGGCGCGGCCCCTTCACGTCGCCGTCACGCGCCATCAGCACGAGACCGGCGCCTTCACCGAGCAGGAGGCCGCCGCGACGGCGGTCGAAGGGCCGTACCTGCTCGCGGGTGAGCGAGCGCAGGGCGTCGAAGCCGCGCATGACGAATCGACAGAGCACGTCGTAGCCCCCCGCGATGACGAGATCAGCGGCATCGTCCTGCAACAGGTCGGCGGCCACACCGAGCGCGGTGGCGCCCGATGCGCACGCGGTGGACACCGTGATGACGGGCCCGCGCGCGCCCACGCTGCGGGCGAGCGCATGCGCCGGGCTGTCGTAGAGCGCGCCCACCGCCGGCCTCGGTCCCGGGGCGCCTCCGAGCGCGCGCTCAAGCTCCTCCACCCCGCCGAGCGCGGTACCGGTGACGATCGCGATGCGGTCGGAGGGAGCGTCGAGGCGCGCGCGCGCGAGCAGATCTCCCGCGGCCGCGACCAGGAACGCGGAGGCGCGGCACCCCCCCGCCTGCAGCTTCTTGATCTCGCCGCCCCGCCGCACGCGCAGGTCGTCCACGCGGAAGCGCTCGATGGCCGTGATGCCGTCGGCGCCCGTGATGAGCCCCGACCAGAACGCATCGAGATCGAAGCCGAGCGGCGTGGTAACGCCCGCGGCCAGGATCGCGACGGGCTCAGCGCGCAGAACCGGCACTCGTCAGAGCGGCTGTCACCGCTGCGTCGTTCAGTAACTCCTCCAGCTTGCCCTTGAAGGCGAGGGGCACCGCCTCGCGCGCATGCGCTGGAGGATCCCAAGCGTTTGCGCCCAGGTCATCCTTCCCGCTGAGCCGCTTTTCAGCGACGGCACGTCCGGACGGGTCCAGCACGCTGAGGGTGACGTCGTAGAACAGGCCCGTCCCCATATAGGTATCACTCTTCCATTCGCTCAGCGGCAGCAGCAACGCCCGGTCGCCCCCAGCCTGCGCCAGCCGCTCTTGCACCTGCGCGGGCGACATGGAAGCCGCCACGATGACCGGCACCGGACGGAAGCCGCGCGCCCGCAAGGAGTTGGTGAGCGCCTGGGTGATGCCGTCGGCCAGCGGCGCATCGTCAGCGGTACGGATGTCGAAAGGGTTGCCGTAGCCCCCACGGGAGAGCCCGACGAACTGCGGCTGCTTGTTGCCGCTCAGCACATACGGTCGCTGGTCGTGCGTGGCGACACCGAGCTGCGCCGACCCCGAGGCCGTCGGCGTGGCGAGCACTGTGTGGTACGCGTGCCGATTGCCGAAGGCACAGCCGCCCACCGCGAGCGCGGTGAGCACGAAGAGCCCATAGCGGACGATCCCCCTCATCGACCCTCCGCGCGCTGAATGGTGAGAGACGAGTTTCTCACGCGGTGTCCGCACAGCCGCCGCCAGCGTCACAGTGCCCACGAGGTGTACATCCTCCACGCCCGGATGGGGCCGGGACGCGTGGCATAGACACGCGCTGCCCAGAATCCACCGCGCGTCCCCCACATCCCGCCGCGGGCGCGCTGGAACACCAAGGCGCTCGGCTCCGACCGGACGTTGGGATCCCACATCGTGAACTCGATGCCGTCCGGCGTGTCGCGGTAGGCGTAGGCGATCGTCGTGTGGTTCAGCTCCGGCTTCGGCCAGTTCGAGATCAGCAGCTGCA
>JBKKCN010000067.1:0-5629 GCA_046712525.1 Candidatus Rokuibacteriota bacterium | reverse complement strand
CCATTGAGCACTCGCCGCCGCCAGCGGCGCCAGGCGCGCCCACGGCTCGGCGTAGAAGGCCGCAAGCGCGGCGCGGTGCGCGCCCAGATGCGGCGCCTGCGCGTACGCCTGCTCGATGGCGCGGCGGTGACGCTCGCGCCACGGCTGGGAGGCGTCCACGCCCACCTCCGCGATGGCCGTGCCCAGCGGCGCTTGGACGGGCACCGTCAGCCACTTCGGCCCCGCCGCCGTCTTGATGCGGTTGCGGTTCTGCCAGCCGTTCTTCTCATACTGCACGGTGTCGAGGAAGATGAAGACGTCCGCCGCCGCCCACTTCGCGAGATACCCGAGCCACGGCATGTACTGCGGCTGGTGAATGGCGACCTTCATGGCTTCACGAAGATGGGGTTGGTGAGCAGGCGCGTGTTGGCGGGCCCGCGCGCCTCGAGGCGGAAGACGTCGGGCAGAGCGTCGGCGATCTCGCGGTGGGAGATCTGCAGCGGCGTCGCGCCCGTCCACGCGCCCTGCACGGCGCCGTTGCGAATGAGCGTCACCCGCACCTCGTGACGCTTGCCGTCGCTGGCGGCGATGGTGGCCGCCACTTCCACGGGCACTCCCGCCGCCGCGCGCAGCGTCTCCCCCGCCCCCGCGGAAGCCTCCGCCGTTCGCGCCGCAAACTCGGTGAGGTCGAGGGCGACCGCGGGCGCGCGCTGGCGCGCGTACATATGGCCGCGCTTGAGAGCGTCGAGCACGGCCGCCTCCGTGCGCTCGCCCACCAGGAACACCGTCTCGATGGTGCCGAGCTTCTTGTTCGCGCTGCCGTCGTGAAAGCCCGCCTCGCCGATCGCCCACGAGGGCCGGCTGCGCTCGCCCGCCACGTACTCGCGCAGCAGACGATCCCAGCCCCCGCCGGGACTCTCCACGCGCGTGGTGTCCTCGTAGACGGCGCCGAACGCCGTGTAGCGGAAGGAGCGCAGGAGGTCGTCGCCGTACGGCTCCGTGGACCAGGACACCCGCACGGGCCCCACGGGGCGCTCGCCCTCATCGCGCGCCTCGGGAAAGGACCACACCGTCGCCCCCCCCGCCTTGTCGACGTGGTCGATGAGCGCCTGGTACGGCGCCAGACCGAAGTCCGCGGTGGACGGATAGGGATCCGTAGTGAACGGCCAGCCCCGCACGGCAGCCGCCACGCCGATCGCGCACAGCAGCGTGCCCACGAACCACGAGCGGCGATGGACGACGATGAACGCGCGGCCGAGACGGCGGCGGTGCGCCCGCTTGCGCACGACGAGGAGCACGCCCGGGATGACGAGCAGGATGGGCAGCGCGTCGAGCAGCGACTGCAGGCCGTAGGCGCCTCCCGCGCGGTTGCCGGCCACCGGGAGTCTACGCAGGGCCGTCGCGTCTTCGATGCCAAAGACCAGAAGGTTCTTCTGGGTGTCGTGCAGGTGCAGCTGCTGCGCGACGGCGGAGCCCGTCCAGAAGTAGTGCGGCATCACCTCGACCCCGGGTAGGAGGAGGACGCGCGGGAACTGCGCCCGCAGGCGCGCCACGCGCTCCAGGTAGCCCTCGAGGCCGCCGTGAACCGAGCGCTCCTCGTAGGTCACGCGGGTGAGCGCCCGGAAGGGCGCCAGCCCATACTCGACGCGCAGCAGGTAGTTCTCGGCCAGCAGCAATGCGCCGATCCCCTGCTTGTCGGCGAGCGCGGTTAGCTCCTCCAGGGACAGCTCGCCCGTCGAGAGGTCCGTGTGAACGTGGACGACGCCTCGCACGGCTTCGAGACCCAGGGCCATTCCCGGCGAGGCGAGCCAGGCGACGCTGAGCACGGCGGCGGCGAGCGGTCTCAGCGCAGTCCCCGCGTCCGCACGAGACGGTCGTAGACCGCGAGCATGGCAGTGTCGGCGACGACAGTGGAGAAGGCCTCCGCGCGCTCCACGGCGCCGGTGCCGAGCTTGGCGCGCAGCGCGGCGTCGCGCGCGAGGTCGGTGAGCGCCTCCGCGAGCGCTTCCACGTCATCGGCGGGAACGAGACGGCCGCACACGCCGTCGGTGACGACGGCCGGGATGCCGCCCACGGCAGCACCCACCACGGGCAGACCGAGGGCCATCGCCTCCACGAGCGCGCGCCCCATGCCTTCGTTGCGCGAGGGGGCCGCGAAGACGTCGGCGGCGGCGAGGTACGCGCCCACGTCGCTGGTGGCGCCGGTGACGGTGATGCGACCGCTCACGCCGAGACGGGTCGCCAGCGCCGCCAATCTCTCGCGCTCGGGACCGTCGCCGATGAGCAGCAGGCGCGCGCCCGGCACCGCCTGCGCGAGGCGGGGCAGCGCCGCCACGAGAACGTCGAATCCCTTCACGGGCACGAAGCGGCCGAGAGCGGCCACCGCGAAGTCGTCGGGCGCCAGACCGAGGCGCGCGCGGGCGGCGGCGCGCGACGGCGCACGCTCGCGCAAGGCGGCGGTGGGGACGCCGCTCGGGACACTCACGTATTGCTCGGGCCGCCCGATCCCCCGTGCGAGGTGCTCCTCGGTACCGCGCGCGGTGAGGGTGATGATCACATCCGTCCAGCGCGCCGCCAGCCTCTCCAGCGCGACGTAGAGCGCCGTCGTGCGCGGGCCATAGTAGCCGTAGAAGATGTGGCCGTGCGGCTGGTGGATCACCACCGGCACGCGCGCGATGCGTGCCGCCAGTCGTCCCGTGAAGCCCGCCTTCGACGTGTGGGTGTGCACGATGGCCGGCCGCTGCCGCCGCATGAGCCGGACGAGCTCGCCGAGCGCGACGAGGTCACGCGCGCCCACTTCGCGGTGCAGAGACGCGACGTCGACCACGGCGCAGCCGCGGCGGCGCGCATCCGCGACCACGTCGCCGTCGGAGCCGGCCAGGCCCGTCGCCAGCGTGCATTCGTAGCCCGCCCGCATGAGGCCGAGCGCGGAGGCCACCGTGTTCTCGGCGGAGCCGCCGAGGGTGAGACGGGTGATGACGTGCAGGACGCGGATGGACTTGCGGACATGGGGGGCCTCGACGGGCCCCCCAATCCCCCCGACGCGGTCTCTCCCGACGCGATCTCTCATGGTTGCCGCCCGCCACGGACGAGCGAGCGCAGCTCGGCTTCGAGCAGGCTCACGGAGTGGCGCCACGTGTACGAGCGCTCGGCGTGGGCGCGACACGCCTGGCGCAACGCCGCCATCGCGCCCGCGGGGTGCTCCTTGGGATCGAGGAAGCGCCAGAGGTGATCGGCGATGCCGGCCGCGCTCGCATCGTAGATGAGGAGCGTGGTATCCAGCGGCGCCAGCAGCTCGGACGTGGCGCCCACGGCGGTGCCGAGGACGGGCGTGCCGCACGCGAGCGCCTCCACCGTGACGAGGCCGAAGCCCTCCAGCTCCTGCGTGGGCAGCACGAAGCAGTCCGCCGCCTGGTAGTACGCGGGCAGCTCGGCGTCGGCCACCCAGCCCAGAAAGCGCACGTGGCGCTCGAGGCCGAGACTGGCGCTGAGCGCGCGCAGTTCGCCGCCGCGCGAGCCTTCGCCGCCCACGAGCAGCAGCGCCTCCGGCACGCGCAGGCGCACGATCGCCATCGCGCGCAGGAGGGCATCCAGACCCATGCGCGCCTCGAGGTTGCGAACGGTGAGCAGCAGCGGTCGTCCCTCCGGCAGGCCCAGGCGCGCGCGAACGGCGTCGCGATCGGCGGCAGGATGGAAGCGCGCCGTGTCCACGCCGCCGGGGATCCTCACGATGCGAGCGGCGGGCACGCGGTAGAGCCGCTCGAGCTGGCGGGCCGAGTACTCGCTGAGGACGGCGATGCGCGCGGCGCGGCGCACGCACGCGCGCTCCACCATCCACAGGAGCGCGGTCGCCACCGCGCCCATGCCGCCCCCCACGTGGTGACGCGTCATGCGTCGCCGCGATCGGTATTCGAGCGGGGCCGGCGACAGGAACGTGTAGAGCGCGGGCACGCCGCGCGCGGCGGCGGCGCGCAACGCCCCGTAGCCGGTGAGCGGCTGGTGCACGTCCAGCACATCCGCGCCCTCGCTCGACAGCGTCGCCTCGATCGTTCGCCTGGAGTCGACGAGAACACCGCGCAGAAGGCGGCGCAGCGAGGCACGGTCGGAGACGAGATGGCGGATGCGCACGCCCTCGCGCTCCAGGGTGGCCGGCGCCTCCGTGGCCGGCATCCGGCTCACCACGCGCACGTCGTGGCCTGCCGCCGCCAGCCCGCGCGCGTGCTCCCACAGCACGCGCTCGCCGCCACCGCCGGGTGCGGCGGCGGAGACGTCGGAGACCATCAGCACGCGCAGTCGGCTCACGTCAGGCGCCACGTGCCGTGGTCGTCCAGGTATTCGCGCATCCACAGCTCGGCCATCATCAGCGTCCACAGCCGGTCGCCGTGCGTGCGCGCGCCCGCGGCATGCTCGGCGCGCAGGCCCGCCACCGCCTCCGGCCGGAAGAGGCCACGCGCGCGCACGCGCTCGGGCGCGAGGAGGTCGTCCACGAGCGGGCGGAGATCGTCGCGCAGCCACCGGTTGAGCGGGATCATGAAACCCTGCTTGCGGCGGCGCACGATGGCGGGGGGCAGCACGTCGGCGAAGGCCGCCTTCAACACCGCCTTCAGCCGCGTACCGGACAGCCGCGTGGACGAAGGCAGCCCGAGTGCCATCTCGATGACGCGGTGGTCGCAGAAGGGCGCGCGCACCTCCAGCGAGTGCGCCATGCTCATGCGATCGGCCATCGCCAGCAGGTCGTCCGATAGATACGTGGCGAGGTCGATGCGCATGGCGCCGTCCACGGCGTCCCCGGGCGCCCGTGTCTCCCACGCCCGCCGCGCGGGCGCGTCCACGTCGGCGCCCCAGCGTGCCTGCAGCGCCGGCGTGGCGAGGGCGGCGAGGTCGTCGTCGCCGAAGAAGCGCGTCCAGCCGATGTACCGCTCGGGCATCGGCATTCCCGCCCCCACGGAGAAGCGGCGCCACCAGTCCCCGAGGTTGCGACTGGAGTCGGAGTCGCGCAGGAGCGCGCGGACGGCGACATCGGGAATCCGGCGCAGAGCCGCGGGCACGCGCGCGTACAGCTCGGACAGACGCACGCCGAGATACCGCGGGTAGCCCGCGAACGCCTCGTCGCCTCCGATGCCCGACAGCGCCACTTTGAGGTGACGCGCCGTCGCTTCCGCGACGGCGAAGGTCGGCAGCGCGGAGGAGTCCGCGAAGGGCTCGTCGAAGTGACGCACGAGCGCGCCCGCCACCTCCGCGATCTTCGGCTCCACGATCTCCTCGTGGTGCTCGGTGCCGAAGCGCTCCGCGACGAGGCGCGCGTACGGAAGCTCGTCGTGGGATGCCGAGTCAGCCATGCCGATGGAAAAGGTCGCGATGCGCCCGCTCGTGATCTCGCGCATGCAGGCCACGATGGCGCTGGAGTCGATGCCGCCGCTGAGGAAGACGCCGAGAGGCACGTCGCTCTCCAGGCGCACGCGCACCGCCTCCCGCACCTCGGCGCGCACGCGGGCCACCCCCTCCGCGGCGGGCTCGGGTCGCGCCTGCCGTCCGGGCGGCAGCGTCCAGTACGGGTGCAGGGTGAGGGCGCCGTCGGCGACGATGCCGGTGTGGCCGGGGGGTAGCTTGCGGACACCGGCGAAGATGGAGCGGTCGCCCGGCGTGTACC
>JBKKCN010000066.1:0-6758 GCA_046712525.1 Candidatus Rokuibacteriota bacterium | reverse complement strand
CGGGCGGCCCTGCCAGCGTCACCGAGCCCACGAGCCCGGCCGTCGACCGCGGCATCTATGCGCTCGCGCTGCCCATCCTCGGCATCTGCTACGGCCACCAGCTTCTCGCCAAGGACCTCGACGGCCGCGTGTCGCCGGGCGTCATGAAGGAATACGGGCATTCGTCGTTCCACGCGGGCGACGGCCGTCTTTTTCGCGGTATCGACGCGCGGCCGTTGACGGTGTGGATGAATCACGGCGATACGGTGGTCGAAGTTCCCCCGGGGTTCGCCGTGGTGGGTGCCACGGAGGACTGCAAAGTGGCGGCGATGGAGGACCGGACGCGGTCCATCTTCGGCGTGCAGTTCCATCCTGAGGTCGTGCACACCGAGCACGGCACGGATATCTTGAGAAATTTCGTCTTCGACGTGTGCGGCTGCACACCGGACTGGGATCCGCGCTCCCGCGTCGATCAGGTCATCGAGCAGATCCGCGCCACCGCCGGTGATCGAAAGGTCTTCTTCCTCATCAGCGGGGGCGTCGATTCCACCGTCGCCTTCTACCTCTGTTATCGCGCGCTCGGCCCCCGGCGCGTCCTCGGCCTCTACGTCGACACCGGCTTCATGCGCGAAGGGGATGCGGAGGCGATCGAGCATCTGGTACACGAGGCGGGCCGGGACGCCATCCACGTCGCCGACCGCAGCGCGGACTTCTTGACCGCGTTGGGCGGCGTGACGAACCCGGAAACGAAGCGGAGGATCATCGGCGACGCCTTCATCACCGTCCAGGAGGACGAATTCGCCAAGCTCGGTCTGCGTGACGAGGAATGGCTGCTCGGGCAGGGGACGATCTACCCGGACACCATCGAGTCGGGCGGCGCCCGGCATTCCGCGAAGATCAAGACGCATCACAACCGCGTGGCGAAGATCCAGACGCTCATCGAGCAGGGCAAGGTCATCGAGCCGCTCGTGGAGTTCTACAAGGACGAGGTGCGGGTGCTCGGCGAGCAGCTCGGCCTGCCGCACGAGGTCGTGTACCGCCATCCCTTCCCCGGTCCCGGCCTCGCCGTGCGCTGCCTGTGCGCCGACAGCGTCGCGCGCGTGGAGAGCGTGCCCTCGCCACTGCCGGCGGGCACACGCGGCTGGATCGTGCCCGTGCGCACGGTGGGTGTGCAGGGCGACGAGCGCAGCTACGCTCAGCTCCTCGCCGTCGACGGCTTCGACGACCCCAGCCTCGCGGGCGCCTTCGCGCGGCGATTCACCAACGAGTACAAGGCGGTCAACCGCGTGGCCATGATCACCTTCACGCGGCGAGGCGGCGACTTCGCGGGGCTGTCGATCCATCCCGCCACGCTCACGCGCGAGCGCATCGCGCTCCTGCGCGCGGCCGACCATATCGTGACGCAGATCGTGCGCAAGCACGGGCTCTACGACGCCATCTGGCAGTTTCCCGTGGCGCTGCTGCCGCTCGGCTATCATCCAGGCGGGGAGACGATCATCCTGCGCCCGGTGAACTCGCGCGACGGCATGACGGCCGATTTCGCCAAGCTCCCGGCGGCGGTGACGGAGGACATCACCGCCAGCCTGCGGCGGCTCGACCGCGTCGACGCCGTCCTCTACGACGTGACGAACAAACCGCCCGCCACCATCGAGCTCGAATAGCAGGAGATCGGGTGCAGCACGCCGAATTCGTCCATTTGCACGTGCACTCCGAGTACAGCCTCCTCGACGGCGCCGCCCAGCTCGAGAAGCTGGTGAAGAAGGCGAAGGACCTCAAGTTTCCCGCCATCGCCCTCACCGACCACGGCAACCTCTTCGGCGGCATCGATTTCTACCTGGCCGCGCAGAAGGCCGGCATCAAGCCCATCCTCGGCGCCGAGCTGTACGTGGCACCGGGCGGCCGCAAGGAGCGCGGCTCCCAGGACGGCGGCTACGAGGGCGCCAACCATCTCACGGTGCTCGTGCGCGACCTCAATGGCTACCGCAACCTCATCAAGCTCGTCTCCAAGGCGTACCTCGAGGGCTTCTACTACAAGCCGCGCGTGGACCGCGAGCTGCTTGCCCAGCACGCCGACGGTCTCCTCGTGCTGTCCGGCTGCCTCAATTCCGAGGTCTCCCGCGCCCTCAGCGTGGGCGACATGGCGAAGGCGACGCAGACGGCGGGCTGGTACCAGGAGGTGTTCGGGCGCGATCACTACTTCATGGAGGTGCAGGCACACGGCCTCCCCGAGCAGATCAAGGTGACGGCGGAGACGCTGAAGATCGCGAAGGCCATCGGCGCCCCCGTGGCGGGCACCAACGACTCGCACTACCTGGAAGCCACGCACGCGCGTGCTCACGAGGCGCTCCTGTGCATCCAGACGGGGTCGTCGCTCACCGATCCCAACCGATGGAAATTCTCCACCGAGGAGTTCTACGTCAAGTCGGCGGAGGAGATGGCAGCCGTCTTCGCCGAGATCCCGGAAGCGTGCACCAACACGCTCGCCGTCGCCGAGCGGTGCAACCTCACGCTGGAGTTCGGGCGCTTCCATCTGCCGAAGTACGTGGTGCCCGAGACCCACACGCTCGAAACGTATCTGCAAGAAAAGACGCGGGAGGGACTGCGCCGGCGGTATGGGCCCAATCCCGGCGACGCCATCGAGGCACGCCTGGCGCACGAGCTTTCGGTCATCGAGAAGATGGGCTTCGCCGGGTACTTCCTCGTCGTCTGGGACTTCATCCGCTACGCGCGTGACAAGGGCATCGCGGTGGGGCCGGGACGGGGCTCGTCGGCGGGCTCGCTGGTGGCCTATTGCCTTGAGATTACGAACATCGATCCCATGCGTTACAGCCTGCTCTTCGAGCGATTCTTGAACCCCGAGCGCATCTCGATGCCGGACATGGACATCGACTTCGCCGACGACCGCCGCGACGAGGTCATCCGCTACGTGGCGGACAAATACGGGCGTGATCGCGTGGCGCACATCATCACCTTCGGCACCATGGGCGCCAAGGCCGCCATCCGCGACGTGGGTCGCGTCCTCGGCATGACCTACGCGGACGTCGACCGCATCGCCAAGCTGGTGCCGGCCTTCCCGCTCAACATCACGCTCGACGATGCCTATCAAAAATCGCCGCCGCTCGCCGAGATGGTGAAGAGCCAAGCGAATGTCAGCGAGCTGTGGGACATCGCGCGCGCGCTCGAGGGTTGCACGCGCCATGCTTCGGTGCACGCCTCCGCGGTCGTCATCTCCGACGAGCCGCTCGACGAGCACATCCCGCTCTACAAGGACCCCAAGCGCCCGGAGCTGATCACCGGCTACGCCATGGGGCCCATCGAGAAGCTGGGCCTGCTCAAGATGGACTTCCTCGGGCTGCGCACGCTCACGGTGCTCGCCAACACCAAGGCGCTCATCAAGCAGTCGCGCGGCCTCGACATCGACTTCGACACCCTCGCCCTCGACGACGCCAAGACGTACGCGCTCCTCAGCGACGCGAAGACGTTCGGCGTTTTCCAGCTGGAATCCTCGGGCATGCGCGAGGCGCTGAGAGGGTTGAGGCCCGAGCGGCTCGAAGACGTGATCGCGATGGTCTCGCTGTACCGCCCGGGGCCGATGGAGCTGATTCCCGATTTCATCCAGCGCAAGCACGGCAAGGTGAAGACGACGTACGAGCATCCCGCCATGGAGAAGTTCACGCGGGAGACGTACGGGATCATGGTGTACCAGGAACAGATCATGCAGATCGCCTCCGAGATGGGCGGCTTCACCATGGGCGAGGCCGACATGCTCCGCCGCGCCATGGGCAAGAAGGACCGCGACCTCATGGCGCAGCAGCGCGCCAAGTTCGTGGCCGGCTGCGCCGAGCGCACGATCGACAAGAAATCAGCCGAGCGCGTGTGGGAGCTGATGGAGAAGTTCGCGGGGTATGGATTCAATAAATGCGTTGTAGCGGATACCGAAGTCGGGATGGCGGATGGGACGCGGAAGCGGATCACGGAGATCCGTGACGGCGATCTGGTGGCGACGAAAGACGGACCCTACCGCGCGCGCGCCGTCCGACCGAGCGGCACCCGTCGTGTCGGCCGCCTCACGCTTGCCAACGGAATGGTGATTCGCTGCACACCGGATCACCCGGTATTCACTCAGCGTGGGTGGGTGAACGCGGAGGATATGTCTAACGTCGACTTTGTCGCCGTCAGGCGGCAGCCACTCGTCGCCTGTGGCACCGTCGACGTTGTTCCGCTCGCGTTGTGCCGCGAGCCGCTCCGCGACGCCATCGCGAAGGCGTACCCGAGCTTGAAGGCAGGGTGCAGAGCTCTCGGACTCGCGTACCGACTTCTGTTCGATGAGTCGGGCAAGGGAGATCTGCGGCGGGACACCGTCGAGTATCTTGCCGACAAGCTCGACGCGCCGGCGCTCCACGCCCTCGTCCCGCCCTCCATGGGATGGTCGCGGCCGGCCGCGTTCACGGTGGAAGGGATCGAGCCGACGTTCGACATCGAAGTGCCGGGGGCGCGAAGCTTCATCGCCAACGGCATCGCCGTCCACAACTCCCACGCCGCGGCCTATGCGCTCGTCGCCTACCAGACGGCGTACTTCAAGGCGAACTATCCGGTGGAGTTCATGGCGGCGCTGCTCACGTCGGAAATGGGCGACACCGACAAGATCGTGAAGTACATCGACGAGTGCCGCGCGATGGGCCTGGCAGTACAGCCGCCGGACGTCAGCACCTCCGCCGTGCAGTTCAGCGTGGCGGGCGACACCATCCGCTTCGGCCTCGCCGCCATCAAGAACGTGGGCGAGGCGGCCATGGAGTCGATCCTCCACACGCGCGCCACGGACGGGTCCTTCAAGACGCTCGACGATTTCTGCGCGCGGGTCGACCTCCGGCTGGTGAACCGGCGAGTGATCGAGAGCCTCATCAAAGCGGGTGCCTTCGACTCCCTGGGGCTGCCGCGCCCCCACCTGCTAGCGCAGACGGACGCGGCGCTCGAGTCGGGACAGCGAGTGCAGCGGGACCGGGCCGAGGGCCAGGGCTCCTTCTTCGACGATCTGCTGCCCGCGGCGCCCGCGCGGCCGGCGGCAGGCGAGCCCACGGGACCCATCGCCGAGGAATGGGACGCGGACCAGCGCCTCGCCTTTGAGAAGGAAGTGCTCGGCTTTTACATCTCCGGGCATCCGCTCGCGCGCTACGCGGCAGTGGTGGAGTCGATGGGCATCACCTCCACCGCTGATCTCGCCGCCAAGGGGCACGGCGCCAAGGTCGCCCTCTTCGGCCACGTGGCCGCGCTGAAGGAGACGGCGACGAAGAGCGGTAACCGCATGGCGTTCTTCACGCTGGAGGACATGGCGGGCACGGTGGAGGTCACGGTGTTTCCGGAGCCCTTCAAGGCGGCCGCGCCTTATCTGCGCGCGCGCGATCCCCTCGTCGTGCGCGGCCGTGTCGACGACGGCGACAAGGGACGCGTCATCCTCGCCGACGACATCCGCATCCTCGACCAGTCACTCGCGAACAAGCCGAAGAGCGGGGCGGGGGAGCCGAGCGCCTGCCGCCTCCGCGTGCCGTCGGCCGGCGACGCCTCCGCCACGCTCGCCGCCCTCAAGCGGGTGTGCGACGAGCACCCGGGGGGCGTGCCCGTGTTCGTCCACGTCCTGCTCAATGGGGTGGAGGTCGTGGTGCGGGCGCGCGGGGTGTCCGTGGACGCCTCCGCCGAGTTCACAGCCAAGGTCACGGCCCTCATGGGCACCCCCGCGATGGTGATCGAGTATGCCGGACGGGCTTGATTTCGAGCAGCCGCTCCTGGAGCTGGAGAACCGCATCGCGGCCCTCCAGGCGGAGGACGATCCGCTGCGGGTGCGCGACGAGATCGCCAGGCTCGAAGACCGGCTGGCGCGCCTGCGCCAGAAGACGTACGCGGGGCTCACGCCCTGGCAGCGCACGCAGCTCGCGCGCCATCCCAAACGCCCGCACACCCGCGACTGGTGCAAGCTGCTCTTCGAGGATTTCCTGGAGCTGCACGGTGACCGTGTCTTCGGCGACGACGCCGCCATCGTGGGCGGATTGGCGCGTTTCGAGGGGCGCTCCGTCGTCGTCATGGGCCACCAGAAGGGGCGCGACACGCGCGAGAAGATCGCCCGCAACTTCGGCATGCCGCACCCCGAGGGGTACCGCAAGGCGCTGCGGCTGATGGAGATGGCCGCGAAGTTCGGCAAGCCCGTGCTCACGTTCATCGACACGCCGGGCGCCTACCCGGGCGTGGGCGCCGAGGAGCGCGGGCAGGCGGAGGCGATCGCGCGTAACCTCAAGATGATGGCGGCGCTGCCGACGCCGATCATCGCCGTCGTTACCGGCGAAGGCGGCAGCGGAGGCGCGCTCGCCATCGGCATGGGCAACCGCGTGCTGATGCTCGAGCACGCGGTGTACTCGGTGATCTCGCCCGAGGGCTGCGCGGCCATCCTGTGGGGCGAGGCCGCGAAGGCGCCGGAGGCGGCAGAGGCGATGAAGACGACCGCCCCCGATCTCCTCAGCCTCAAAGTCATCGACGCCATCGTGCCCGAGCCCATCGGCGGAGCCCACCGCGACTGGGAAGGTGCCGCAGACAAGCTGAAGACCGCGCTCCGCCAGCAGCTCTGGGACTTCGACGGCAAGTCGTCGGCCGTGCTGGTGGCGGAGCGTTACGACAAGTTCCGGCGCATCGGGGTGTTCGAGGAGTCCGCGCTCCCGCGCGCGGGCGCCTAGATGGGGTCATCCGGCGTGGTAAGTTTGACTAAATGTAGACCGGATGTTACGGTCAACCGA
>JBKKCN010000065.1:0-7345 GCA_046712525.1 Candidatus Rokuibacteriota bacterium | reverse complement strand
GCGCTGGTTCTTCACCATCCGGATGTCGATGGCGACGGTGGCCTTGTGCGGGATGATCGTGTTCGCTTCCTTGCCGACGAAGCCGCTGCGCAGGCCGCGAATGGTCAGGGTGGGGTGGAACATGATGCGGTCGAGATAGTCGGCGGGCAGGCGCACGCCGAGCTCCTTCTCGAGAGCCGGCAGATCCAGCGGCAGCGCGGCCATCATCTCGCGCTCGCCCGCGGTGGGGCCGACGACGTCCTCCTCGAAGCCTTCGATGAGCGGCGCCCCGTCCGGCGTCGCCATGGAGGCGAGGAGGCCGTTGAGCTTCCAGGCCGGGTTCGGCGCCGCGAAATTGCCCGAATGCAGGTCGCGGCGGGCCGCCTCGATCTCGACTTCGATCTTCATCACGCCGCGCGCGCCGCCACTGATCGTCGGCCGCCCGCTCGCGTGCTTGGGGCCGTCGGTCACGATCACGAGGTCGGCGGCCAGCAAATCGCGGTGCTTCTCGGTGAACGCGCCGAAGAATGGGCTGCCGATCTCCTCCTCGCCGTCGAAGATGAGCTTGACGTTGACGCGCGGCGCGAGCCCGGCCGCATCCATCACGTCCAGCGCGTTGAGGTGACACCAGATGGGACCCTTGTCGTCGGCGGCGCCGCGCGCGTACACGCGGTGCTCGCCCAGATCGCCATCGGCGATCTCCTTCCAGGGCACGATGGGCGCGCCCTCCTCGGCAAGGCCGCACCGGAACACCGGCTCGATGGGGTTCGGCTGCAGCCACCCCGCGGGCGGAATCGGCTTCGTGTCGTAGTGAGAGTAGATCAGCACCGTGCGCATGGCGCCGGGCACACGGCGCTCGCCGAAGACGGCGGGGTTGCCACCGGTCTCGATCACGCGCCCGTCGAGACCGCGCGCGCGCATCGCCGCCGCCAGCCATTCGCCCGTCGCGCGAACCTTCTGCGGTTCCTGGCTCACCGATTCCAGCCGGAGGAACTCCACGAAGCTCTCGACGATCTCGCGCCGGCGCTGGGTCACGAGCCGATCGAACGCGGTCCACTCGCTCATGGGGCCCGACCATATCATTTGCCCGAAAGGCCGGAATCGGGTATTGCACTTGGCAATGGCGGCTCCGATCCGGGTGCTGGTGGCAAAGGTGGGACTCGACGGCCACGACCGCGGCGTCAAGATCGTCGCGCGCGCGCTGCGCGACGGTGGGATGGACGTCATCTACACGGGCCTGCACCGCACGCCCGAGGAAGTGGTGGCCGCAGCAGTGCAGGAGGACGTCGACGTCATCGGTATCAGCATCCTGTCCGGCGCGCACATGACGCTCATCCCGCGTATCGCGCACCTGCTCGCAGAGGCGGGCGCCAGCGACACGCTGCTCGTGGTGGGAGGCGTCATTCCGGACGAGGACGTGCCCGCGCTCAAGGCGCTGGGTGTCGCCGACGTCGTGCTTCAGGACACCTCGCCCGACGAGCTCGTGCGCCGCGTCCGCGACGCCGTGGCCGCGCGTCAGACGTCATGACGTGGCCTCCGCACTACGACGCCGCGTACCGGCCGCGTGCGGACGCGGCGTACTGGGCCCCCGACCTCGAGTGCGCGGCGCCCGCGGAGCGGGACCGCGTGATCCTCGCCAAGCTGCGCGCGCAGATCGAGTACGCGTGGGAGCGCAGCCCCTTCTACCGGCGGCGGTGGGAGGCGGCGGGCGTGTCGCCGGCCACGCTGAAGTCGCTCGACGACCTCGCGCGCTTTCCCGTGGTACAAAAGACCGACCTGCGCGCAGCGCAGGCGAGTGCGCCGCCCTTCGGCGACTACCTCTGCATCGAGCCGTCCGCGGTGGCGCGTATCCACGGTACGAGCGGGACGACCGGACGGCCGACGGTGTTCGGCATCGGCGCCGACGACTGGGAGCGCATCGGCGAAGCGCACGCGCGTATCTTGTGGGCGGCCGGCATCCGCCCGGGCGACCGCGTGCTCATCGCGTCCTTCTTCAGCCTCTATCTCGGCTCGTGGGGCGCCCTCAAGGGGTGCGAGCGGCTGGGGGCGACGGCATTCCCCTTCGGCGCCGGCGTGCCGGGACAGACGCTGATGGCGGTGCAGTGGGCGCGCGACCTGCGCCCGACCGCGTTCTACGGCACGCCGTCCTACGCGCTGCACTTCGCGGAGACGGCGCGGCGGGAGAACGTCGATCCCGCGTCGCTCGGCTTCCGCACGCTCTTCTTCTCCGGCGAGCCGGGCGCTGGCATCCCCGCCACCAAGCGGCAGATCGAGGCGACGTTCGGCGGCCGCTGCATCGACATGGGCAGCATGGCGGAGATGACGCCGTGGATGACGAACGGCGAGTGCACGCACCGCACCGGCATGCACCTGTGGCAGGACATCGTCTTCACACAGGTGTGCGACCCCGCGACCTTCCTGCCCGTGCCGTACGGTGCGGAAGGCACGCCCGTGTACACGCACCTGGAGCGTACGTCGCAGCCGATGATCCGCCTCGTGTCGGGCGACCGCGCACGGTGGACGGATGAGCCGTGCCCGTGCGGCCGCACCTACCCCCGCCTGCCCGCGGGGCTCTACGGGCGCATCGACGACATGTTCATCGTGCGCGGGGAGAACATCTACCCGAGCGCGATCGAGGACACGCTGCGCGCCATCGACGGCTTCGGCGGCGAATTCCGGGTGATCATCTCGCGCCGAGAGACGATGGACGAGCTGCTCGTGCGGGCGGAGTACACGGCCTCCCACCGCGACACGGTCGCCCTGGGCGCGACGATGAAAGAGCGGCTGCGCGCGCGCCTGGGGGTCACGCCGGTCATGGAATTGGTGCCCGAAGGCACGCTGCCGCGCTCGGAGTTCAAGGCCAAGCGCGTGATCGACGACCGCAATCTCTATCATTCAACGAGGACCAGCGCCGATGTTTGACCGGGATGCCATCGAGCGGGCGAAGAAGCTGCGGCACGAGTGGGAAGCGGGCGAGCTGCGGCGATTTCTCGACCGGCAGCCGGAGTCGCGTGAGGAGTACCGCACGGGCTCGGGGCTGCCCGTGCAGCGCGTCTACACGCCGGAAGACGTGGCGGACATGTCGATGGACGATCTCGGCCTGCCCGGACAGTACCCGTTCACGCGCGGGCCGTACCCCACGATGTATCGCGGGCGGCTGTGGACGATGCGGCAGATCGCCGGCTTCGGCACGGGCAGCGACACCAACAAGCGCTTCCGGTACCTGATCGAGCAGGGGCAGACGGGCCTCTCGGTCGACTTCGACATGCCCACGCTGATGGGCTACGACTCCGACGATCCGCGCTCGCTGGGCGAAGTCGGCCGCGAGGGCGTGGCCATCGACACCATCGACGACATGGAGGCGCTCTTCGAGGGGATAGACCTGGAATCCATCTCGGTATCAATGACCATCAATCCGACGGCGTGGATCCTGCTCGCGATGTACGTCGCGGTGGCCGAAGCGCGCGGCTGCGACCTGAACAAGCTGTCGGGCACCGTGCAGGCGGATATTCTGAAGGAGTACATGGCGCAGAAGGAGTGGATCTTCCCCATCCGCCCCTCCATGCGCCTCATGCGCGACATGATCGTCTTCTGCGCCGACCGCATGGCGCGCTACAACCCCATCAACATCAGCGGCTACCACATCAACGAGGCCGGTGCGACGTCCGTACAAGAGGTAGCCTTCACGATGGCCAACGCCATCGCTTACGTCGAGGAAGTTACCCGCAGCGGGGTGGCGGTGGACCGCTTCGCGCCGCGCCTGGCCTTCTACTTCGTGGCACAGGCGGACTTCTTCGAGGAGGTCGCCAAGTTCCGCGCCGCGCGCCGCGTGTGGGCGCGTCTCATGAAAGAGCGCTTCGGCGCCACGAAGGCGGAGTCGATGCGGCTGCGCTTCCACTGTCAGACGGCGGCGGCCACGCTCACCAAGGCGCAGCCGATGAACAACATCGTGCGCACGGCGCTGCAGGCGCTCTCCGCCGTCCTCGGCGGCGCGCAGTCGCTGCACACCAACGGCCTCGACGAGGCGTACGCGATCCCGTCCGAGCTCGCGATGAAGGTCGCGTTGCGCACCCAGCAGATCATCGCGGAGGAGACGCGCGTCGCCAACGTGGCCGATCCCCTCGGCGGCTCTTTCTACGTGGAGGCGCTCACCAATCGTATCGAGCACGAGGTCATAGCGATCCTCGGCAAGGTGGACGCCCTCGGCGGCACCATCAAAGCCATCGAGGAAGGCTGGTTTCAGCGCGAGATCGCCGATTCGGCCTACGACTTCGCGCGCCGCAAGGCCTCCGGCGAGCAGCCCGTCATCGGCGTGAACCGGTTCACGGAGCCAGGGGAGCCACCGCCGCTGGAGATCCATCGTGTGGACGCGGAGGTGGAGGCCCGCCAGCAGGCGCGCCTGGCGCAGACGCGGCGGGGGCGCGACGGGGCCCGGGTGGCCGCTCTGCTCGAGCGGTTAGAGGCGGAAGCCCGTGATCCGTCAGCGAATTTGATGGATGTGACCGTCGAGCTGGTGCGGGCGCGTGCCTCCATGGGGGAGATCGTGGTCCGGCTACGCAATATCTGGGGTTCCTACGTGGAAAAACCCGTGTTCTAGAACAAGGCGTTGTAATCAAAGGGAGCGACTTTGATAAACTGACCACGCTCATGGCGGTTCAAGAATCGGTCCTCGTCCTGCAGGAACGCCTTGCCAACGAGCAGAAGCTCGTTCACCTCATCGACCGCATCCACGCCGCCAAGACCCTCGACTCCATTTTCCTCGAGCTGCAGGGCGATATCCTGGCCTTCCTCGACGCCGACCGCATGACGCTCTTCGCGGTGGATCCGGACAAGAAGGAGTTGTACTCGAAGTTCCTCGCCCTCGACTCCATGAAGGAGATCCGGGTCCCCATCAGCGAGCAGTCGGTGGCCGGTTACTGCGCGATGAGCAAGCAGACCGTCAACATCACGGACGCCTACGACGCCGCCGAGCTGGCCCGCGTGTCGCCCAAGCTGCACTTCGATAGTTCCTGGGACAAGCGGACCGGCTTCCGCACCGCGCAGATCCTGGCCATGCCGATCCTGCACGAGAGCCGCGCCTCCCTGGGGGTCATCCAGCTCCTCAACAAGAAGCGCGGCGGGCGGTTCACCAAGGACGATGAGGCCGGCGCCGCACGGCTGGTCAAGACGCTCGCGATCGCCTTCCACAACCAGCAGCAGATCGGCCAGCGCCGCGTCGGCAAGTTCGACTATCTGCTGTCGCAGGGCCTCATCAGCCAAGAGGAGCTCAACTCCGCCATCGGCAGCGCGCGCAGCAAGCAGACGGACGTGGAGACGATCCTGCTCGAGCAGTTCAAGGTCCCCAAGGCCGAGCTGGGCACCTCACTCAGCCAGTTCTACAAGGTGCCCTTCATCGCCTTCGACGAGAAGGTGATCCCGCCCCCCGACCTCATGCGGGACCTCAAGCTGGAGTTCCTCAAGCGCAACCTGTGGCTGCCCATCAAGCGCGAGGACAACGCCACCATCGTCCTCATCGACAATCCGCAAGACGTGCAGAAGGTGGACAGCATCCACCAGCTGATGCGGGCGCATACGGTGAAGCTCGCGGTCGGCCTGCGCAAGGACATCGCGCAGTTCCTGCAGCGGGCAGGCGGCGAGCTTACCTCCAAGGACAGCATGGGCAATATCCTCAGCGCGCTCGGCGACGAAGCGCGCGTGGGGGTGGAGGAGGAAGTCTCCGGCGGAGACCTCGACGAGAACGACAGCGCCGTCATCCGGCTCGCCAACCAGGTCATCGTGGACGCCTTCAAGGCGCGCGCGTCGGACATCCACATCGAACCCTACGGGGCGCAGAAGGACACCATGATCCGGCTGCGCGTGGACGGTGGCTGCCACGAGTACCAGCGGATCCCCGGCGCGTATCGGCGCGCCATCGTGGCCCGTATCAAGATCATGGCCATGCTCGACATCGCCGAGCGTCGCAAGCCGCAGGACGGCAAGATCAAGTTCCGGCTGCCCGACAACCGCGAGATCGAGCTGCGCGTGGCCACCCTGCCCACCCAGGGCGGCAACGAAGACGTCGTCATGCGTATCCTCGCCGCCAGCGAGCCGATGTCCCTCGATAAGCTCGGCATGACGGACCGCAACCTGCGCGAGATGAAGTCGGCGGCGGAGAAGCCGTACGGCTTGATCCTGTGCGTGGGACCGACGGGCTCCGGTAAGACGACCACGCTGCACTCCGTGCTCGGTTTCATCAACAAGCCCGACCGCAAGATCTGGACGGCCGAGGACCCCGTCGAAATCACGCAGTACGGCCTGCGGCAGGTGCAGGTGCAGCCCAAGATCGGCTTCACCTTCGCGGCCGCCATGCGCGCTTTCCTCCGCGCCGATCCCGACGTCATCATGGTCGGTGAGATGCGCGACGAGGAGACAGCGTCGACGGCTGTCGAGGCCTCCCTCACCGGTCACCTCGTCTTCTCCACCCTGCATACGAACAGCGCGGTGGAGACGGTCATCCGTCTCCTCGACATGGGGATCGACTCCTTCAACTTCGCGGACGCCCTGCTGTGTGTGATTGCCCAGCGCCTCGTCAAGCGCCTGTGTCTCGAATGCAGGGAGGAGTACCACCCGGCCCAGGACGAGTTCGACTCCCTTGCGGAGGGCTACGGCCGCGAGCCGCTGGCGGCGCTCGGCGTGCACTACGACAGCGACTTCGTGCTCTTCCGGGGCAAGGGCTGCTCCAGCTGCAATAACACCGGGTACCGCGGCCGCGCCGCCATCCACGAGCTGCTCGTGGCTACCGACGACATGAAGAAGCTGATCCAGTCCAAGGCGCGCGTGGCGGAGATGCTTCTCGCCGCGAAGGCGATCGGCATGACGACGCTCGTGCAGGACGGCATTCTCAAGTCGCTCGAAGGCCTCACGGACTTCCGGCAGGTGAAGGCCGTCGCCATCAAGTAGTTGTAGTCTTCGACCGTTCCCGCCCCCATCGCTTGTGCCTGGCCTCGTTCTTGCGTGTGTTTTCAGTCATGCTCGGAGCGCAGCTTGACGTCCTTGAAAGTTCGATAGAGCAGCAGGTCGTACACGATCTTCAGCCCGCCGCCGAGGACGAAGGGCGCCCCGAGCGCGACCGACTGCATGACGACGCCCGTGAGCGCGGGCGTCACCGCCTGCGCCACGGTACGCCACAGCGTCGTCGTGGTGGCGGCCGCCTCACGCTCGTGGTCCTGCACCACCGCCATCACGTACGCCTGCCGGGTGGGCACGTCGATCTGGGACAGGAGCTGACGGGCGAAGAGCAGCGCCACTGCGACGGTGGCGGTGGGCGCGGCGGCGATACCGATGAGGAGCACGTTGGAAACGAGGTGCGAGACCACCATCGTGTTGA
>JBKKCN010000064.1:0-11479 GCA_046712525.1 Candidatus Rokuibacteriota bacterium | reverse complement strand
ACGCGCGTATGGGTTCCGTGAAGAGGAGTATCTGTATGTCAAGTTCATATCCGCGTTCCTGCCGCCGCTACCCCGAAGTGCCTCCCGTTGCCCACTGTTATGCGCGTTGTCCCTCTCTTCATTAGTGTCGGCAACCCCCTCGGTATCGGACTCGTCGACAGCCTTTCACGTCCGGGCCGCAACGTCACCGGCTTCGGCGACGTGCTCGCGGACCCGAGCGGCAAGTACGTGCAATTCGCGAAGGAGATCGGTAAGCCGCAGGCGGCCGTGAACTACGTGTGGTACACGGAATGGGCGGACGGGCTGTACAGGTTTCAGGCGACCGAGCGGGCGGCGCAATCGCTCGGGGTGAAGCTGCAATCGCGCGGCATCGGCAGCATGACCGAGGCCAACGACGTCATGGCCATGCTGAAAAGGGCCGGAGCGGCCGTGGTCGCCATTCAACCGAGCCCGTTTACCTACTTGCAGCGCGATCGGCTCATCGAGGTGGCGATGAGCCACGGCCTCGCGACGATCTTTGCGTTCCCCCCCGCGGCAACGAGCGGGGCATTGCTGGCCTATGGCCCGGACTACGCGGACTCGTATCGGCGAGCGGCCACGTACGTCGACAGGATCGTTCTCAAAGCGGTCAAGCCAGGTGAGCTTCCGATCGAGCAACCAACGAAGTTCGAGCTCGTCGTCAACGTCAGGACGGCGAAGGCACTGGGCCTCTCGCTGCCGCCCTCGTTGCTCTTGCTCGCCGACCGGGTGATCGACTGAGCGAGTGACGCGACGGGTCTCCTTCCGGTCGCTCCTCTCGATGCGACGCCGTCCGTTCCTGATCATCCCGTATCTCGGGTACGGGACCCCCTCGAAGCTCGCGCTCTGCGGCCGGGTGCTGCGAGACCCCGGCATCAGGCCCGGGGGCTCCGCGCAGTCGCGCTGGCGTAACCTCGTCGAGTTCTACAAGCGGCTCGAATCCGACGAGGTGCCGGGCGCACGCGTTCGCGCCCGCTTCTTGCACATCGAGACGGAAGTCGTGACGGACGGCGAAGGCTACTTCAGCCTGGAGCTCACGCCCGCCCACGATGTGGAAGCCGGCGTGTGGCACGACGTCGAGCTCGAGCTGGTCCATCCTGCCGACGGCGTGCGGGCGACCGGTAAGGTGCTGGTGCCGGCGGCCTCGGCGCGCTTCGGCGTCATCAGCGACATCGACGACACGGTGATCGTGTCCGGGGTCGCGCACAAGCCGTCGATGCTGCTGAGGCTCGCGCTCTCCAACGCCCGTACCCGAAAGCCGTTCAAAGGGGTGGGGGCCTTTTACGAGGGGCTGCATGCCGGCGCCAATCCCTTCTTCTACGTTTCGAAGAGCCCCTGGAACCTCTACGAGCCGCTCGTCGAGTTCTTCGAGAGGCAGCGCCTGCCGGTGGGCCCGCTGCTGCTGCGCGACTATGGCCGGCAGATGATCCTCGCCCGCGGACAGAGCCACAAGGTCGTTCAGATCGAGCGGATCCTCGCCACCTACCCGCAGCTGAAGTTCATCCTCATCGGCGACAGCGGCGAACACGACCCCGAGATCTACAGCGAGGTGGTACGCAGCCACCCGGACCGGGTGCGCGCGATCTACATCCGCAGCGTGCGGCTGAAGGCCTCCCGTGTCGCCGCCATCGAGCGGCTCATCGAGGAGGTGGCGCCCACCGGGTGCCAGCTCGTGCTCGCGCCCGACAGCGAGTTCGCCGCCGCGCACGCGGCCGCCGAAGGCCTCATGCAAGCCTCGCAGCTGCGTGCCGTCCATTCGGACAAGGTACTGGACGAACGCGTCTAACTCCCTTCGGGCGGCAGGAACCGCTCGCGGCAAGAACGAGCGGTCAGCGCTCCATCAGGAGCGTCTCGACGTCGTTCATCACTGTGCGGGGATGCAGGAAGGCCGAGGTATAGATCTCCCGCACGAAGCCGGCGGCGTCGATCAGGAAGACCTTGAGCACGTGCGACAGCTCGCGCCGCTGCCGGCCGTGGGACCGATCGGTCGTGTAGCGGACGTCCTGCCCGAAGCCTTCGACGAGCGGCATCAGCGCGCGCGCGGAGCGCGTGGTGAGAAAGTACCAGGGCGGGCTGCCCGGCTCACGGCTCACGCGGCTGCCATAGCGCTGCATGACGGCGGGCGTGTCGCGTGCGGGGTCGAACGACAACGTCACGAGCTGGACCTTGTCGCTCATGCCGCGCGAGGCCGCTACCGCCTGCTTCAGTGCCTCGAAGATCCGATACGCGAGCGGGCAGCCGTCGGGATCGACGCACGTCGTGTAGATGAACCCCAGCAGCGTGACGTGCCCGCGCGTGAAGCGCGACAAGGGACGCACCTGGCCGTGCACGTCCAGCACCTCGCCGTCGGGCGCCGCCATGATCCGGTGCAGCGTGTACGTGCCGGCCGCGGGCGGCTCGAAGTCGAGGGCGGGCAGCGGCGCCGCCTCGTGCGCCACCACCGCCGGAGCGATGGTGAGGCCGACGAGCAGCGCCGCCGCCGTCAACTTCACGACGAGCGCAGGGACTTGGAGCCGAGCTTCATGTGGTGCGCGCGGCCGAGGTTCTCCTTGGTGAAGTCCACCTCGAAGACCTGCTTGAGCTCCTTGCCGTCCCACCTGAAGCCGCGCAGGAACTGCTCGTTGTCCGCGCCGCCCTTGTCCCAGTTGGCGAGCAGCGACGAGGTGATGTAGACGCGCTTGCCGTCCCAGCTCTGCGAGATCATGTTGACCTGCTTGCCGGTCACCTTCTCGTAGGTCTGCTTCGGCGCGTCGGGCTTGCTGAGGTCGAAGTACCGCGTGGTGCCGTCCATGAATGTGTTGACCCAGAGTCCCTTGCCGTCACGGGTGATGCTGATGTCGACCGGCAGCGGGATCTTCGCGGGGTCGCCGATGGTGGCCACTTCCTTGGCCTGCCACTCGCCGCCGCTGTCCTGCTTGATGAGCCACAGCTTGGAGGTGAGCGCGGCCGCCGTGATCGCCCAGTTGTCGCCGGATTTCAGCGACCAGCGGATCTCCAGCGGAGCGCCCGGCACGCTGAAGATCTTCTTCGGCTGCATGGCCTTCAGATCCCACATCACCATGGTGCTGCCGAAGCGCTTCATCGCCTCCGCGTCCTTCACGAGGTCGCCAAGCGGCCGCATGTAGTTGTCGTAGCCGGTGAAGCTGGAGGTGAGCAGGACGTTCTTCCGGGGATTGACGGCGAGGTCGTACCCGTAGCCGTCGCCGCCGGCCGCGCTCGGCATCGCATAGGCGCTGATGAAGTCGCCGCTGTTGTTGTAGAGCGCCATGCCGGTGACGCCGCCCTTGTCGCGCGTGTTGGACAGCGCCTGCACGAGCATCCGCCCCGGCAGCGCGTAATACGTGTGCGGGCCGAGGTAGCCGCTCTTGTCGCCCATGTCGCCGATCGTCTTCACGAGCTTCGGCTTCGCGGGATCGGTGGCGATGTCGAAGACGTAGATCTTGTTCTCGGCAAGCCCGCCCGCCCAGATGAAGCGGCGGTCGTCGGTGAAGCCCATGTGATGCGCCTCCCCGCGCGTGCCCACGGAGACGGAGCCGAGGACCTTACCGTAGGTCTTCGACTTCGGGTGCACGTCCACCGTCACCAGCTTGTCGGAGCCGTCCCCCATGCCTTCGACACCGAGCGCCCACACGTAGACGTAGTCTTCCTGCCCCTTGATCAGCTTGGCGGTATACGGAGAGTTGCACGTCTCGTCCGCGCGGGCGTCGCCGGCAGCGAGGGTGCCGGCCGCGGCGACTCCGGCGGCGAGCAGGACGGACGTCAGAAGACGAGGGATGCGCATGGCGATCTCCTTGCCGGATGGCTGAGAGCAGTAGCGCGAAAATAGCCGCCCTCGAGGGGCAACGCAAGCCCCTTGGGAGGAGTAGAATCCCTGTGTTCGCAAGACCAACTTCCAGCGAGGGACATGACATGGCCGACTTCAAGCTCTGGATGAACGGCCGCCTGCTTGCCAGCGACCAGGCGGTGCTGCCCGTGAACAGCGCGGCGGTGTTCTACGCCACCAACGTGTTCGAGGGGCTGCGCGCCTACTGGAACGAGGACGACGGCGAGCTGTACGGGTTCCGGCTCCAGGAGCACTTCGCGCGCCTGCGCGAGTCGATGAAGATGATGCGCTTCACCGTGCCCTACAGCGACGTCGACCTCTACGACGCTGTGCGCGCGGTGCTCGAGGGGAACGAGGTCCGCGAGGACGTCCACATGCATCTCGTCGCCTACGTTCTCGGCACGGGCCTCGATGCCACCACGCCCACCGGGCTCTACATCAACCCGCGCCGCCGCCCGCGCGGCCCCGAGGGCGGCCTGCGCTGCTGCGTGTCCTCGTGGGCGCGCACCTCCGACAACGCCATTCCGATCCGGCTGAAGTCCGGGTCCAACTACCAGAACGGGCGGCTCGCCACGCTGCAGGCGAAGGCCGATGGCTACGATGCGCCCATCCTGCTCAACCGCGCCGGCACCGTGGCCGAGGGCACGGGCGCCACCTTCTTCATGGTGCGGCGGGGCACGCTGGTGACGCCGCCGCTCACGGCCGATATTCTCGAATCGATCACGCGGGTCACGCTCACCGAGGACGTCATTCCCCACCTGGGACTGCCCGTGGTGGAGCGGGACATCGCGCGCACGGAGCTGTATGTCGCCGAGGAGGCCTTCTTCTGCGGGAGCGGTTACGAGATCACGCCCATCACGTCCATCGACAAGTTTCCGCTTGGCGACGGCGAGGTGGGGCCGATCACCAAGCGTCTGTCCAGCGCCTACATGAATCTGGTGCGCGGCATCGACAAGCGGCGCTCGGAGTGGCGCACGCCTGTGTATAAGCCCATGGCCGTCGGGGCCCGTCGCTAGCCGGACAGCGACTCGATCGCGCGAACCTCGTCGGCCGTGAGCGCGAGCTCGCGGCTGGCGAGGTCCTGCTTCATGTGCTCGGGGTCGGTGGTGCCGGTGAGGGGCAGCATTCCGATGGTCTGGGCGAAGCGGAAGACCACCTGCGCCAGCGTCGCCTTGCGGCGCGCGGCGATGCCTGCCACCAGCGGATGGCGCAGGACCTCGGGGTTGGCCGTGAGCAGGGAGAAGCCCTGATACACGATCTTTCGCTCGGCGCAGAAGGCACGCACCTCCCGGTCCCAGCCCGCGCGCGCGAAGCAGCGATTCTGGACGAAGGCCGGGGCTTCGGCCCCCGTCGCCGCCAGCTGCTGCAGGTGGCGCAGCGAGACGTTGCTGACGCCGAGCAGCCGCGTACGGCCGGCGTCGCGCTCCTTCACCATCGCCGCCCACACCTCGGCGTCCTCGTCCGTCCAGCCGCGCCCGGACGACGGCCCGTGCAGCACGTAACTATCGACGTGGTCCGTCCCCAGGTGCTCGAGGGAGCTGGCCATCGACTGTGCGACCTGCGTGGCGAGTCTGGCGGCGGGATCGTAAGGTAGTCGGTGGTCCTGGCCGCCCTGGGAGGTGAACTTCGTCTGTAAGAACAGATCCTCGCGCGTGACCACGCCCGCGCGGTAGGCGGCGGCGAGCCCCTGGCCGACGCCGGCCTCGAAGTAGTGGCGCCGCTGATTCGCGGTGTCGATGCCACGAAACCCCGCCCGCAGCGCGAGCTCCGTGAGCGCGGGCGTGCGGTCCTCTTTCCACGCGGTGCCGTAGAGGAAATCGGGAAGGGCCGGCATCGCCTCAGCCGGCGGGCTCGCCCGCGTTGACGGCAAGGACCTGGCCCGACACGCTGCGCGTCATGTCGCTGCAGAAGAAGACCGTGGCGTCCACGATGTCGTCGGCGGTCACCATCCGCTTGAGCGGTGAGCGCTCGATCATCGCCTTGCGCATCTGGTCCACCGGAATGCCGCGCACCTGCGCCTGGCCCGCGATGACGCGGTCGATGCGGTCGCCCTCCACCGCGCCCGGCGCCACGCAATTGACGCGGATGTTGTGCGGCGCCAGCTCGAGCGCCATCCCGTACGTCATGCCCACCTGCCCCGCCTTGGCCGAGCAGTAACCGATGCGATAGGGCAGGCCGCGGCGGCCGGCGCCGGACGAGATGTTCACGATGGCGCCGCCGCCGGCCTTGATCATCTCCGGTACCACGAAGCGCGTGCAGAGGTACGAGCTGGTGAGGCAGGAGTCGATGGTGTAGCGCCAGTCCTCCATCGTGTACTCCTGCACCGGCTTGGTGACGCCGCCGTCCCCGGCGTTATTCACGAGGGTGTCGATCTTGCCGAACTCCTTGACGCCCGTGGCCACGAGGCGCCGCACGTCGTCCTCCTGCGCGGCGTCGCAGACGACGGCCACCGCGCGCCCGCCCGCGGCCTTGACCTGCGCCGTCGTCTCCTTCACGAGGTCGGCGGAGCGCGCCGCGCACAGCACGGCGGCGCCCTCACGCGCAAAGCGCAGGCTCAGCGCGCGCCCGATGCCCTTGGATGCCCCGGTGATGATCGCCACCTTGCCCTCCAGCAGCCCCATGCCACCCTCCCGGTGCCCCAAAGTGATCGGCCTTGACACCTTAACCCGAAACGCCGACAGTCAAGCGCCATGAGCAAGAAGATCCTCTTCATCGGTGCGGGAGCCATCGGCAGCTACCTCGGCGCGTTCCTTTCGAGGGCCGGCCACGACGTGACCCTCGTCGATCCCTGGGCGGAGCAGGTGGAGACCGTGCGTGCCCACGGCATCTCGGTGACGGGACCCCACGATCCCTTCGAGGCGCGCCCGACGGCGGTGCACCTCAACGAGGCGGCCCGGCTGCCGCGCGATTTCGATATTGGATTTGTGGCCATGAAGGTCTACGACACAGCGTGGGCGACCCAGCTTGCGCTACGGCACCTGAAGCCGTCGGGCTACGTCGTCGCCGCGGAGAACTGCTGGCCGGATCCCGTGGTCGCCTCCGTGGCGGGCGCGTCGCGCTCGGTCGGGCTCATCATGTCCAAGATCGGCGTGGCGGTCTGGAAGCCCGGGCAGGTGGAGCGCGGGATGGAGAAAGGCTCGGGCAAGGGGCACGACGTGTTCCGTGCCGGCGAGCACGACGGCAAAGTCACGGCCCGCACCACCGAGCTCGCGGAGATGATGTCCGTGGTCGACGGCTCGCAGGCGACGGATAACTTATGGGGCGAGCGCTGGTCCAAGCTCTGCGCCAACGCCATGGGCAACCCGGTGCAGGCGATGACCGGTCTCGGCTCGCTGGAGATCGCCTCCAGCGAAGGCGGCCGGGCCATCACCATCCATCTCGCCGCGGAGTCGGCGCGGGTGGGCCTGGCGCTCGGGTACAAGATTCCGAAGGTCAACGGCGCCCCCGCCGAGCAGTGGGCGGACGCCGGCCGGCGCGAGACGTACGAGGCGCTGGACCGAATGCTGACGCCCGCCACCGCGAGCACGCGCAACTGGCGCGCCTCCATGGCGCAGGACGTCGCCAAGGGCCGCCCCACCGAGATCGACTACATGAACGGGCACGTGATCGCGCAGGGGCGTGAGCGCGGCGTGCCCACGCCCGTGTCGGTGGCCGTGGTGGAGGTCATGCACGAAGTCGAGCGCGGAGAGCGCAAGCCCGTACCGCAGAACGTGGAGCTGGCGCTCCGTCGCGCCGGCGTGTAGGAGACCCCCCCATGAAATACACGAGAATCTCAGCCGACTCCCACATCGACCTGCCCTGGATTCCGCCCGATCTCTTCACGTCCAACGCGACGGCAGAGATGAAGGCGCGGATGCCGTACGTCACCGACGGTCCGGACGGCCCGCACTGGACGTCACGGCAGGGAAAGTCGTTCGGCCTCTGGGGTGGCGTGGGGCCCGCCGGCCACAAATTCGTGCCCGGCTCCCACCATCGCGTCGACGTGATGGCGGCCACGGGCCTGTACGACGACGGCAAGAAGGGCATCCTGCGCGTCACCGACCCGAAGCTGCGCGCCAAGGACATGGACCGTGACGGCGTGCAGGCTGAAGTGCTCTTCGGCATTCTCGGCGCCGCCACGCGCCTGGGCGACCACGAGGCCGCCAACGAGATGTTCCGCATCTACAACGACTGGCTCGCCGACTTCTGCCGTCCCTATCCCGAGCGCTACATCGGCCTCGCCTGCCTGCCGTATGGCGACATCGAGGCCGCCGTCAAAGAGGTCTACCGCGTCGCCAACCTCGGCCTGCGCGGCCTGGAGCTCTCGTGCTCGTGGGACATGGAGCCCATGTGGCACCCGGTGTGGGAGCCGCTCTGGAAAGCGGTCCACGACGTGAATTTGCCGCTGCACTTCCACACGTTCCCCACGCTGCCGCCGGACGTGATGAACCAGCAGACGGGTCTCACGCGCCGGGCGGCCTTCTTCACGATCGTCTCCACCTTCCAGCTGAACCTCGGCAACATCCTCGCCGCCGTGATCGGTGCCGCCGTCCTCGAGCGCTATCAGAACATCCGCATCTCGTTCGGCGAGAGCGGCATCGGCTGGGTGCCCTACGTCCTCGATCGCATGGACTACGAGTGGGAAGACCGCTTCACCGACCTCGGCCTGTCGATGAAGCCGAGCGACTACTGGCGCCGGCAGTGCAAGGCGACCTTCCAGTACGACCGCATCGGCACCAAGCTCATCGACGACATGGGCGTGGAGACGATCATGTGGGGCTCCGACTACCCCCACGGCGACGGCGTCTGGCCCGAGTCATCGCGGTACATCGCCGAACAGTTCGGCCACCTGCCGGCGGACGTGACGCACAAAATCACCTGCGAAAACGCCGGCCGCTTCTACGGCCTGATCAAGTAGGGTGCGCTGAAGTTAAGAAGTAAAAGCCTGACCCCGGGGTCAGGCTTTTACTTTTACTTCACGGCGCCGGCGGTGAGGCCGGAGACGTAGTAGTCGAGGAAGAAGACGTAGAGGATGACGATGGGGACGGAGCCGAGCATGGCGCCGGCCATGAGGGAGCCCCAGAAGTAGATGTCGCCGCGGATGAGCTCCTGGGTCACGCCCACGCTCGCCGTGGTCTGATCGGACGACGACGTGAAGGTGAGCGCGTAGATGAACTCGTTCCAGGAGAGCGTGAAGGCGAAGAGGACCGCGCACACGAGGCCGGGGATCGCCATCGGCAGCACGATGCGCCACAGCGCCTGGATGCGCGTGGCGCCGTCCACCATCGCGCACTCCTCCACTTCCTTGGGCACGGTGCGGAAGTAGCCCATCAACAGCCACGTGCAGAAGGGGATGAGAAACGTCGGGTAGGTGACCACCAGCGCCCACTTGGAGTCGGCGAGCCCGAGCCAGTGCACGACCTGCGCCAGGGGCAGGAAGAGCAGCGAGGTGGGCACGAGGTAGGTGACGAAGATCCCCGTCCCGAAGGAGCCCACGCCGAAGAACTTCATCCGCGCCAACGCGTAGGCGGCGATGGTGCCGATCACCACGGAGACCGTGGTGGCGAGGACGGTGATGAGCAGGCTGTTCTTGGTCCAGGTCACGAACGCGGTCTCCCACAGCAGCTTCTGGTAGTGCTCGAGCGTCGGCCCCTGCCGGATGAGGAGCGGATTCGCGGCGCGGTCGTAGAGCTCCCGGTCCTGCTTCAGCGAGGTGAGCGCCATGTGATAGAAGGGGAACAGGGCGAACGCGAGGAACGGCACCAGCGCCAGGTGCGTCGCGATCTTCCCCCACCGCTTCTGTCTCGACGTGCTCGGCATCAATACACCTGCTTACGCACGAAGCGCAGCTGCGCGTAGACCACGAACATCAGCACCGGGAAGAGATAGAGCGAGATGGCTGCGCCCTCGCCGATCCGTCCCGACTCCAGGCCGATCTGCCGGGACAGGGTGGCGAACAGGTGCGTGGAGTTGATGGGGCCGCCGTGGGTGAGCACGTACACGATGTTGAAGTCGCTGAAGGTGAAGATCGTCGAAAAGAGCACCACGATGGCGAGCACGGGCTTGAGCAGCGGCAGCGTGATGTGCCAGAAGCGCGCCACCGGCCCCGCCCCGTCCGCCTCCGCCGCCTCGTACAGCTCCTTCGGGATGGAGACGAGCCCGGCGAGGATGGTGATGGCGAAGAAGGGCAGCCCCCGCCACACGTTGACGACGATCACCGCCGCCATCGCGTAGTACCGCTGCCCCAGCCAGTTGGGGCCGGGCGGGTCCATCACGCCGAGCGCGATCCCCGACCAGTTGACCACGCTGTAGAGCGAGTTGAACATCCACCACCAGCCCAGCGTGGAGAGCGCGGTGGGGATGACCCACGGCAGGAGCACCGAGCCCCGGATGAAGCGCTTGAACCAGAGCTGCTGGTTGAGCAGCAGCGCCAGCGTGATGCCGAGCACGAGCTTGAACGCCACCGCGATGCCCGTGAACACGAACGCGTTCTGAAACGTCTGCCGGAAGGCGTCGCTGCTCCACAGGTTGATGAAGTTCTTGAAGCCGATGAAGTGGCTGGGGCGGCCGATGAAGGCGTTCGAGAGCGAGAAGTAGACGGCCATGCAGAACGGGTAGGCGACGAGCAGCACCAGGAAGAGCATGGCGGGCGCGACGAAGGCCGGACCCAGGAACCGCTCGCGATCGAGCAGCTCCCGGACCCGGACTCCCAGGGACGCGCGGCGCGTGGCGGGGATACGCAGGCTGCCGATGGCCACCGTCAGCCTACCCCGCGATGATCTTCTTCATCTCGTTCTCGGCCCACGAGACGGCGTCCTTCGTGGAGGTGCCCGTGACCGCCTTCGCGATCATGTTGGGCAGGATGAAGGAGTTGGTGATGAGCTGGATCTTGTCGCTCGCCGGCGCCGGCCAGCCGTAGATGTGGTACTGCACGCCCTCGCCGCCCACGGCCGCGAACTTCGGGTCCGTCTTCAGCACCGGGTGGTTCTGGAGGCTCGTGTAGGCGGGCAGGTTGAAGGCGTCGCCCGACATCACGTACTCGTCGTAGACCTCTTTCTTGCCGAGCAGGTAGCGGATCCACTCCTTGCCCGCCTCGACGTTCTTGGAGAACTTCCAGATGCCGATCGAGCGCGGCACGTCCGTCTCGTGACGGCCGCTGGGGCCGGCGAGGCTCTTGTGGTGGTTGATGTGATCCGCGGTGACCATCTTGCGGTTGCGCGCCACGATGTAGGCGCTCACGGGGTTGTGGATCCAGCCCGACTTGCCCGCGTTCAGCGTGTCGTTGTTGCTGGCGTCCGTCCACGACAGCACCTCGGGCTCCATGCAGTCGCGGTACATCTTCTTGTACCACTCGACGGCAAGAGCCGTCTGCGGCGAGTTGATGCGTACCGTCTTGCCGTCCTTGTCGACCTCCATGGCGCCGAACGACCACAGCACGGGACCGGCAGTGGAGATGGTGTCGTAGTTCTGGCTGATGGGGATCCCCACCGGGTGCCCCATCTTCTTGAGCTCCTTGCCGACGGTGTAGAGGTCCTCCCAGGTGTCGGGGATCTTGAGGCTTGCCTTCTTGAAGAGGTCCTCGCGGTAGGCGGGGACGAAGTAGGCGTGGTACTGCGGCACCGCGCGCCACACACCGTTGACGTGCGCGGCCTCGTACAT
>JBKKCN010000063.1:0-4165 GCA_046712525.1 Candidatus Rokuibacteriota bacterium | reverse complement strand
ACCATGGGATCCGTGAAGTGGTCGATGTGCCCGCTCGCCTTCCACACTGCCGGGTGCATGATGATGGAGGCGTCCAGACCCACCATATCCGCACGCAGACGTACATTGTCGCGCCACCACACGCGCTTGATGTTGTTCTTGAGCTCCACGCCGAGGGGGCCGTAATCCCAGACCGAGCCCGTGCCGCCATAGATCTCGCTCGACTGGAAGATGAAGCCCCGTCGCTTGCACAGGGACACGATGAGATCCATGTTCATACGCTCACCTTACTCCGGGAACGGCGGCGCCGTGAGGGTTGATGAGCGCTCTCCCGATGCTCCTGAGAGCCGGCGGATCTCACGCAGGAACTTGGTGGTGCGCGTGGGGTAGCCGATCAATCGTGACATGTGCGCTTCCAGGACGGCGCGCAGCTCGCCTTGCCCGCGCTCGGCGGCGGTGATCGCCTCCTCCCAGCGCAGGGAGCGCACGCGATGCAAGGCCATGGCGGCCGCGGCCGAGATGGGCGTGCCGCCGCCGTGCGCCGCACAGCGATCGCAGATGATCCCGCCTTCGTCGAGGTGGGCGGCCGGAAATGGATACGGCCGCCCGCATTCGGTGCAGCGATCGAGCCGCGGCCGATGGCCGAGGGCGTCGAGGCAACGGGCGGCGAAGCACACCGCGATCCAGGACGGCACCGGTGACTCTTCCATGGCGCGAAGGCTTCGCACGAGCAGGCCGTAGAGTGCCGGGTGACGATCACGATCGGCGGTGAGCCGGGTGACACACTCCACCATCCAGGAGGCCTGGCCAAGGCGCTCGAGATCCCCGCGCACCCGCTGGAAGGGGTGTCCGACGTCGAAGTGGTCGATGCGCACGAGGTCGCTCCGGCCCGTGTCGAAGAGGACGAGCTCGCCCTGCGTGAACAGCTCGAGGGCGCCGCTGAAGCGGGACTTCATCCGCCGCGCGGCCTTCGCCACGCCGCGCACCTTGCCCAGCTCACGCGAGTAGAAGGTGACCGCTCGATCGCTCTCGCCCAACGGAAAGCTGCCGATCACGACGGCCGCCGTCCTCGCGAGGGCCATGGTTAGGACGTCAGCCGGAATCCGAACTCGCGCAGGGCACGATCGTCCCTGCGCCAGTTACGGCGCACCTGCACGGTGAGGCCGAGGAAGACCTGGATGCCGAAGAAGCCCTCGAGCTCACGTCGGGCCTCGGTGCCGATCCGCTTCAGCATGGCGCCCCCCTTGCCGATGAGGATGCCCTTCTGCGAGTCGTGCTCGACGAAGATGCTGGCGCGGATGTCCAGGCGGGGCGGTCGTACGCGCTCCGTGAGCTCCTCGACGCGGACCGCCGCCGCATACGGAACTTCCTGGTGGGTGAGATGAAAGATCTTCTCGCGCACGACTTCGGCCACGTAGAACGTCTCCGGCTGGTCGCTGGTGGCGTCCTCCGGAAAAAAGGCGGGATGCTCCGGCATGAGCACCACGGTGAGGTCCAGCAGCGCGTCGCAGTTCGTGCCGTCGGCCGCCGAGATGGGCATGATCTCCGCGAAGGGATGCGCGGCGCGCCAGCGCTCGATGAGGGGCAGCATCTTCGTCTTCGGCTTCACCCGATCGGCCTTGTTGAGCAGGCAGAAGACCGGGCCGTGAAAGCCCGCGAGGGGCTCGAGGACGACGGCGTCGGGGCCTTCGGGGGCGGAGGCGTCCACGAGGAGACAGACGAGATCGACCTCTTCCACCGCGCGCCGGGCGGTCTTGAGCATGAAGTCCGCGAGCTTGCCCCGCGCCTCATGCAGGCCGGGTGTGTCCACGAAGATCACCTGCGCACCGGGCCGGTTCCTGATGCCCGTGACACGGTTGCGTGTGGTCTGGGGACGCGGCGACACGATGGACAGCTTTTCCCCCACGAGCCGGTTCATGAGGGTGGACTTGCCCGCGTTGGGCCGACCGATGAGCGCCACGAACCCGGAGCGCATCACGGCAGGAGGCCCTGCCACAAGCGGCGGGGGGCGTCCGCGCCCAGGATGTCGCGCTCACGGCGGTGCATCATGTCCGCCTCCACGGGATCGCGATCGTCGTAGCCGATGAGGTGGAGCACGCCGTGCGTGGCGAGGAGATCGAGCTCGGCGGGGAGGGGAACGCCAAGGCGTCGGGCCTGACGCGACGCCGTGTCCGCCGAGATCACGATCTGGCCCACGAGCTGACCGGGCGCGTGCGGGGCTTCGAGGGGAAAGGCGAGCACGTCCGTCCGGCGGTGAATGCCCCGGAAGGCGCCGTTCATTGTTCGGATCTCGTCGTCGCCGACGAGGGTCAGCTCCACCTCACCGGCAGGCCGGCCCACGGCCTCCAGCGCACGCTGCACCGCCTGCGAGAGGCGCGCCCGGGAGACGGACACGTGTCGCTGGCGATTGTCGATGACGACCGGCATCAGGACGGTTCGACGGTGGGGGCGTCTCCACGGCGCGCGGCGGCGCCGCGGGCGCTATGGCTGCCGTAGGCGCGGATGATGGCGGACACGAGCTGGTGACGGACGACGTCCTGCTCGTCGAAGTAGACGAACTGAATCCCCTGCACGTCTTTCAGGATCGCCTGCACCTCGATGAGCCCTGATCCTCGCGACGACGGCAGGTCCACCTGCGTGATGTCACCCGTGATCACCATCTTCGAGTTGAACCCCAGTCGCGTGAGAAACATCTTCATCTGCTCGGTGGTGCTGTTCTGCGCCTCGTCGAGGATGATGAAGGCGTCGTTCAGCGTCCGGCCTCGCATGTAGGCGAGGGGCGCGATCTCGATGGCGCCCTTGTCGAGGAGAGCGGCGACCTTCTCCGAGTCGATCATGTCGTACAGCGCGTCATAGAGCGGGCGCAGGTACGGGTGCACCTTCTCGTAGAGGTCGCCGGGCAGGAAGCCGAGACGCTCGCCCGCCTCCACGGCGGGCCGGGTGAGGACGATGCGCGCCACCTCGCGCTTCATGAGCGCGTTCACGGCCATCGCCACCGCCAGGAACGACTTGCCGGTGCCCGCGGGCCCGATGCCGAACACCATGTCGGTGCGCCGGATGGCGTCGATGTACCGCTTCTGCCCCACCGTCTTGGGCGAGATCCATTTCTTGCGCCCGGGCACCGAGATGGAGTCGGCGAACACCGACTTCACGTCGGCGCCGTCGTCCTCCGAGAGCATGCGCACGGCCGCGCGCACCTCCATCGCCCGCACGGGAGCGCCCGTGCGCACGAGGTCGGCAAGCTGCGTGAGCGCGCGCTCCGCCTTCTGCACCTGGCGCTCGTCTCCCTTGAGCATGACGTCGTGTCCGCGGGCGACGATGCGCACGTCGAACTCGGACTCCAGCGTGCGGAGGTGGTCGTCGTTGCGTCCCAGGAGCTGCACGAGATCGACGTCGGGGGCGAGGGAAAGACGGCGCGTGACCGTGGTGGCTTCGCTCAACGTCTGGCGTCCTGTCCCAAGTCTACCACCGCACGCGAGAGGTCGAGGAGCAGCGCGCGGAGGGTGGCGAGCGCCACCGGCCTCTGCGTGCCCGTGTTCATCTCGCGCAGGACCGCCTCCTCGCGCGCGAGCTCGTCGTCGCCGACGATGACAGCGTAGGCGACGCCCAGCTTGTGCGCACGCTCCAGCTCCGCGCGCAGCTTGCGCGTGCCGTACGCGAGCTCGACACCCACGCCGTGCGTGCGGGCCCACTGCGCGATGGGCAGCAATCGCCGCAGTGCGGTCTCCCCGAGGGGGATGAGCAGCGCCACGGGCCGTGCGGGCGGCACCGTGTTGCCGAGCAACAGGACCAGGCGCTCGATGCCGACGGCGAAGCCGATCCCGGGGTCGGGCGGCCCTCCCAGCTGCTCCACGAGCCCGTCGTAGCGCCCGCCGCCCGCCACGGCATTCTGCGCGCCGAGCCTGGTGGTCGTCAGCTCGAAGGTCGTGCGCACGTAATAGTCGAAGCCCCGCACGAGACGCGGCGTCACCGTGTACGACAGTCCGCAGGCGTCCAGGTAGCCGCGCACGCGCGTGAAGTGGTCAGCGCAGGGACCGCACAGCGAGTCGGCGAGAGCGGGCGCGCCCTCGAGGATGGGCCGGCAGCCCGGTTTCTTGCAGTCGAGCACGCGCAGCGGATTGCGCTCGGTGCGATCGCGGCACTCCTCGCACAGGGCGGCCGCGTGCTCGCGCAGGTAGGCGACGAG
>JBKKCN010000062.1:0-2788 GCA_046712525.1 Candidatus Rokuibacteriota bacterium | reverse complement strand
GGCCGAGGCGCGGCGGCTGCTGCGCGAGGCCGGCGTGCCCGACGGCTTCACGTTCACGTTCAAGAACAGAGGGATCCCGCAGCCGTACGAGCCCATCGCGATCTGGCTCATCGATCAGTGGCGCCTCATCGGACTGAACGTCAAGATGGAGACCATCGAAGCCTCGGCCCACGTCTCGTACCTCCGCCGCGGCGACTTCGACGTGGCGAGCGACGCCCAGTGCAGCTTCGTCGTGGAGCCCGACATCGACGTGCAGAAGTTCCAGTCGGTCGGGATCTCCGACAACAACTACAGCCGCTACAAGGACCCGGTGCTGGACGATCTCTTCCTCAGGCAGTCGCGCGCCGTCGACCCCGAGGAGCGCAAGCGACTTCTGCGCGCCTTCGAAAAGCGGCTCCTCGACGAGGAGGTCCACTACTTCTACACGCTGCAGTGGCACCGGATCGTCCCCCACAGCACGAAGGTTCGGGGCTGGACGATCACCCCGTCCCACTTCCTCAACCAGCAGCTCGACACGGTGTGGCTCGCCGAGTAAGGGAACGCCCGTCACATGAGCGACGACGCAGCACGGCCACTGGCGGTCGGCCTCACCCACAGTCGAACGGTCACGGTCAACGACGACATGACACCCGCGCACCTGCGCCACGAGCCGATCCGCGTGCTGTCCACCCCGGACATGATCCGGCTCATCGAGCAGACGGCGATCCAGGCCGTGCAGCCTCACCTCGCCTCCGGCCAGGCCACCGTCGGCACTCGCGTCGACGTCGCGCACCTGGCGGCGACACCGGTGGGGATGACGGTGACGATCACCGTGGAGCTGACGGAGGTCGATCGCCGCCGGCTCGCCTTCCGTGTCGAGGTGCGTGACGAGCTCGATCAGGCGGGCAAGGGCACTCACGAGCGCTTCATCGTCGACGCTGCCCAGCGGATGCCTCGCTTGCAGGAAAAGATGACCCGGTGGAAGGCCGCGGGAGGGAAACCCGCATGACCCCGCTCACCGGCCGCATCGCCATCGTCACCGGCGCCGGTCACGGCATCGGCCACGCCACCACGCTGGCGCTGGCCCACGCGGGGGCTGACGTAGCCGTGGTCGACATCGACAAGGCGGCGGCCGAGAAGACGGCCGCCGAGGTCAACGCCGCCGGCCGGCGAAGCCTGGCGCTCGCCACCGACGTGGGCGACCTCGCGAGCATCGATCAGATGGTGAGCCGCGTGGTGGAAACGTTCGGTGGGATCGACGTGCTGGTCAACAACGCCGGCGTCACCCGTCGCGCCTACATCATGGATCTCACGGCGGCGGACTGGGATCGCATCATGCGCGTCAACGGCAAGGGCGTGTTTTTCTGCCTGCAGCGCGTGGCGCGTGAGATGATCCCCCGCCGCAGTGGCGTCATCGTGAACATCGCCTCCATCGCCGGCAAGGGCTACGTCGGCGCCTCCAACGCCATCTATGCCGGCAGCAAGGGGGCCGTGATCGGCATGACGCGCATGGCCGCGCTCCAGCTCGCCCGCCACAACATCAACGTCAACGCCATCTGCCCGGGCACCACGGTGACCGCGCTCTCGAACGACAATCTGAAGAGCCGCGCGCGCGAGGAAGGCGTGAGCGTCGAGGAGATGGAGCGCCGCCGCAACTCCGCCATCCCGCTCGGACGGCCGAACGACCCGGAGGACATCGCCGCCCTCGCCGTCTTCCTCGCCTCACCCGGGGCGCGGAACATCACGGGGCAATCGTTCAACGTGGACGGCGGCCTCATCTTCGACTGATCCCTCGCGGAATTGCCCGCCGCACCATCTTCTTGCTCAGCCGCCGCCGTGGTCGTGAAAACGAAACAGCGCGGCGGTGACCGCCGCGCTGTAAGGATGGCACTGGAAGCCGGTCAGCGAGCGGCCTTGGTCGTCTTGCCCGTGTCGAGCTTGGCGAGCTGCTTGTCGGTCTTCTTCACAGCGCTGACAGCGTCGCTGAGCTTCAGGCCGAGATCGCGCGCAATGACGCCCCAGCCGTGCCCCGATTTGCGCAGACCGAGCACCTTCTCGAGCGCCTGCTGTTGCGTGACCTTGTCGCGCTTGATCAGCTGCTGCGAGAGCGCCATCGCGACCGTGAGTTCTCCGTAGCCGATCTTCCGCCCGCGCAGGTCGTCGACCAGCTTCTCGGGAACGTTGAACTGCTTGGCGATCGTCTCCGCCACGCGGCGCCGGCCGTCTGGCGTCGCCGCCGCCACGCGCGCGCCGACGGTTTCGAGCTGTTTCTGTTCCACCCACAGCTCCTCGGATGTCTTGCGCTCCGCGTCAGTCAGCGGCTTTGCCGACGCCTGCGGCTTCACAGCGGTCTGTGGCTTCACGGCCGCCCGGAGCTTTGCGTCGGCCTGCGGCTTTGCGGCGGCCTGCGTCTTTACCTCGGCCTGCATCGACGCCGTCTGGGGCTTTGGCACCCGCGTCTGCACCACCACGGCGACCACAATCGCCAGGGCCAATGCCGATGCGCCGAGCACGCCCCAGAAGCGAATCGGGTCTCGCTTCTTCCTCGCCATCTCATCCCTCCCCCATCCGGGCGCTGGGCCGCCGCCCGGTTCTAAGCCGTTGTGCACCGGCCATGCCACGTTGGCGGGCGAGGTAAATCAGTCGGTTGGGTCGTGTCTCGACAATTGTGGCGCGCCAGACGGACCGCCGGTGTCAACGGCGATGGTGCGCCGGGTAGTTATCGCCTACGGGGGGTGCAGGGAAGGACGCGGACGGGCCGAAACGGGGGCGGCGGGGGGGGTGCCCCCCAGGGGCAAACCCCGGGGGT
>JBKKCN010000061.1:0-3305 GCA_046712525.1 Candidatus Rokuibacteriota bacterium | reverse complement strand
GTACATGCCGGCCGCGGAGATGCCGATGCCCTGCTGCCCCCGGCTCATGCGCAGGCGATGGAACTTGGCGCCGTACAGGAGCTTGGCGAAGATGGGCGGAATCTGCTGGCGCACGATCCCGGGGCCGTTGTCGGCGATCGTGATCCGAAAGCGCGTGGCCTGGCTCACCGGCGCGTCGCCGACGGCCTCCAGCTTGACGACGACGTCAGGCAGGATCCCGGCTTCCTCGCAGGCATCGAGCGCGTTGTCGACCGCCTCCTTGACGCAGGTGAGCAGCGCCTTGCGCGGATTGTCGAACCAGAGGAGATGCCGATTCTTGGTGAAGAACTCCGACACGGAGATGTCGCGCTGGCGGGCGCCCATCTCGACGGCGGTCACCGTCTGCTGCGGCTTGGGGGCGACCGGGGTGGTTGGTGAGGCCATTCCCCTCATAGAACCAAAATCCCAAGCAACGGCCAAGTTTTGCTTGGCGGCCGCCGATTGACTTGGCGCGCTGCCATGCAGGTTCTGTTGCTGCGGCAACGAGCATGACCGCGACTACGTGATGAAGCCCGTCGATCTCGACTACCTCACCCAGGCGCTCGAAACCGCGGTCGCCATGCGGTCATTCGACCTCTGATGATTGACTTGGCACGCTCCCCGGGGCAGCATCGGGCGCTGACCTTCGCGGGGAGAGCGTGCGATGCGACGAGGATGGCAGCTCGCGAGCCTAGGGTTTCTGGCGCTCTTCATCGGAGCGCTCGTCCACTCGCTGGCGCTGTCCCTGCGTGACGCGCTGGGCCCCGGGCCCGGCTTCTTTCCCTTCTGGCTGAGCCTGATCGGGGCGGTGCTCGCGTGCATCCTGTTCTTTCAGGTGCGCCGATGGCCCGAGGCCGGAGATTCCGTGATGCCCGCCCGCGCGGCGCGCGGGCGCATCGGCGCCGTGTTCGTCGCGCTCGTCGTGGCCACCGCGCTCCTGGACCCGCTCGGGTTCCGGCTCACCTTCCTCGCCTTCAACGCCTACGTGCTCGTCGCACTCGGCGTGCGCAACGCGCTGGCGATCACGCTCTTCGCGGTCACGGGCAGCTTCGGCGTGTTCCACGTCTTCGATCGGTGGCTGCAGGTACCTCTGCCCGTCGGTGTGCTGGGCATCTGAACCGATGGAGACCTTCCAGCACCTGATGGCGGGCTTCGCGGGCGCGCTCACCTTCACCAACCTGCTCTTCGCCTTCATCGGCTGCGTCCTCGGCACGCTCATCGGCGTGCTGCCGGGCCTGGGGCCGGCGGCGGGGACGGCCATCCTGATTCCGCTCACGTTCCACCTGGACGCGACGGCGGCCATCATCATGCTGTGCGCCATCTACTATGGCGCCATGTACGGGGGCACCATCACCTCCGTGCTCATCAACGTGCCCGGCGAGGCGGCCTCCGTCATCACGTGTCTCGACGGATTTCAGATGGCCAAGCAGGGCCGGGGCGGGGCCGCGCTGGCGGTGGCGGCCATCGGCTCCTTCGTGGGCGGCACCGTGGCCTCGCTCGCGCTCACCGTGGTGGCCCTGCCGCTGGCGCGCATGGCGCTGAAGTTCGGGCCGCCCGAGTTTTTCGCGCTCATGCTCGTCGGGCTCTGCCTGGTCACAGGGCTCGCCGGGCGATCGCTGACGGCCGCGCTGCTCATGACCGTGTTCGGCCTCTTGCTGGGAATCGTCGGCATCGATCCCGTCCGGGGGGCGCCGCGTTTCACCTTCGGCGTTCCCGATCTCTACGACGGTGTCGGCTTCATCCCGGTGGTGATGGGGCTGTTCGGAATCGCCGAGATCCTGATGACCACGGAAAAGCCCCGTGGCGAGGTGATCTCGACCAAGCTGCGCACGCTCTTTCCGAGTCGCGCGGAATGGCGGCGCTCCGTGGGCCCGATCGGGCGCGGCACCGTACTGGGATTCTTTCTCGGTCTCATCCCGGGCGTGGGCTCCATCATTCCGACGTTCATGGCCTACATTCTCGAGAAGCGCCTGTCGAAGACGCCCGAGAAGTTCGGCACGGGCATGATCGAGGGCGTGGCCTCGCCGGAGACGGCGAACAACGCCTACGCCAACGCGGCCATGGTGCCGCTGCTCGTGCTGGGCATTCCGAGCTCGCCCACCATTGCCGTCCTCATGGGCGCCTTCATCATCAACGGGCTCACGCCGGGCCCCTTTCTGTTCCAGGAACGGCCCGATCTCGTGTGGGCCGTGATCGCGAGCTTCTTCATCGGCAACGCGATCCTGCTCGTGCTGAACCTGCCGCTGGTGGGACTGTGGGCGAGCTTGCTGCGGGTGCCGTACCAGTACCTGTGCGCGGGCACGCTCCTCTTCTGCGTGGTGGGGGCGTACAGCCTCAAGCAGAGCGTGTTCGACGTGGGGGTCATGATGGGCTTCGGCGTGGTCGGCTACGTCCTGCGCAAGCTCGACTTCCCGGTGGCGCCCGCGGTGCTCGCCCTCATCCTGGGGCCGTTCATGGAGAAATCGCTGCGCACGTCGCTGGAGATCTCGGCCGGAGACTTCGGCATCTTCTTCACGCGTCCAATCTCGCTTACCCTCATCATCATCGCCGCCATCGTCATCGCCACCTCCGCGCTGCGCCTCGCCCCGCTCAAAGCGGTGCGCGAGTCGGAGTCCGCGTAGGCGTATGCGCGCGCGGCCCAGAGGAGCCAAACAGATGACACGCAACCGTGTGCTGCTGGTCGCTCTCGTGCTGTCCGTGGTGTTCGTGGCGGGGGCGGTGATCGCCGCCGATTACCCGACGAAGCCGGTGCAGCTCATGGTCGCGTACCCGGCGGGGGGCAGCACCGACGTCGCCGCGCGCATCCTCGCCTCCGTCGCCGAGAAGGATCTGGGGCAGTCCCTCGTGGTCGTCAACAAGCCGGGCGCGGGCGGGCAGGTGGGATGGACGGAGATGGCGCGGCAGCGGCCCGACGGCCACTACATCGGGCTCATCAACCTGCCCGCGCTCAACACCGTCATCCTGGATCCCGAGCGCAAGGCCGTGTTCGCCATCGATGCCTTCACGCCCATCATCAACCACGTGCTCGACCCGGGCGTCATCTGGGTGAAGGCCGACAGCCCCTACAAGTCGCTCAAGGAGCTGACGGCGGCGGCCCAGAAGGATCCGGGAAAGATCAGCGCCGCCACCACGGGCATCCTGAGCGACGACCACCTGGCGATCCTCATGGTGGAAGAGGCCATCCCGGGCGCGCAGTTCCGGCTCGTGCACTTCGAAGGCGGCGCGCCCCAGCTGACAGCCATTCTCGGTGGACACGTGGACGTCGCCTTCGACAACGTGGGTAGCGT
>JBKKCN010000060.1:0-5314 GCA_046712525.1 Candidatus Rokuibacteriota bacterium | reverse complement strand
CGTCTGAGTCCAGCTCAGCGAACTGGTCGCCCACGAACGGGGAGCCGGCGATATGATCCTGGATTTCGATTCCGGTGCCGAGGCTGCCTGGACCGAGTGTCCAGCCGGGGACGGTGTTACTGATGATAAACGTGCCGGCAGCGATGTCGGGTCGTTCAAAGCTGCCGTTGGTAACCAGATCGACGGCCGAAGCGGCCGGGGCGCTTACCAAGCCGAACGCAATAACCACTGCTGCCGCAATTCTTCCTATGTGTAGCTGCATATCGCTCTCTCTCCTATGGCAACACGAAAGCAAAATGTACAACTACAAACCACACAGCATAAAATGAGCCACTTGGCTAAAATGCAATAGTTTAAGCCTTTTACCTGGCTAGATTTAGTTTTGGTAGGACCATCCTGGGGCAAATTGTAAATCTAGTCGACGTCGGCAGACGACCCGCTCCTCGGCGCAGGAAAGCGAGCGCGCTGGCCGCAGGGGCCCTCGAAGCACGCGCATCACCCTCTCCCTCGCCCCACGCGGAGCTACGGCCGGGTGGGACGCGATGAGGTCGCCGCCGCTCCTCCCGGCGTGTAACGCCCAATCAGGACCGCTCCGTCGGGGAATTTGACAGTGCCGTCGTGGCGTCCGGGCCGCTGTCTCGCAAGCGCCCGTCCAATCGAGCGCGGGCGATGTGGCGTGATTATTGCAGCCCGTCGCTCTCTTCGCTGAACGTCCGAAAGACCCGTCCGCTCCTACGCAGAAAGGCGGCGCTCATGACGGTGACGTTCACCAGTCCCAGACCGGTCGCTTCAGGTCGTCGTGGCTCGCAGTCGGGATTCACGCTGATCGAGCTGCTCGTCGTGATCGCGATCATCGCGATCCTGATCGGACTCTTGTTGCCGGCGGTGCAAAAGGTCCGGGAAGCGGCGGCGCGAATCAAGTGCGGCAACAACCTCAAGCAGATCGCCCTGGCGACTCACAACGCAGCTGACACCTGGGGGGCGGGCGCCATCAATCCCGGGACGGGGCAAGGGGTCTACATCCACGGTGGACCGGGCTCGGCGGATGGGATCGACGTTAGCCCGTCGAATTGTCACTTGTGGTTAGCGGTGGGAGGTAATCCGAACTTCAACGCCTTCAGGTGGGATGGAGGCGGCAACGGTTTCAACTATATCCTGCCGTTCATCGAACAGGACGACCTCGCGAAAGCCGTGACGGGCACGCCCAACGGTGCTTGGTACATCCATTTCAGCCCCACCTTCAACGATTCGCCCATCACCTTCGTCAACACGACCGATGGGACCAGCAACAGCCTGCTCTTCACCGCACCTGTGCTGGCGGGTGCAGGGGACGGAACGAGCGAGCGCTTGTGGTTCAGCAGCCGCGGCGTCACACCGTCAGGACAGTTCAACGTCATCTTCGAGGTCGACCCGTTGCTGGGTGACGCGCGGCAGCGGTTCTGGCACGGCAACGACTTCGATCCATCGGTCCTCAACAGCAATAAGCTGAAAGCGATCCCGTGTCCGTCCGACCCGACCAACCCGGCCATTCAGACGACGTTCCTGGTGTTCACGGCACCTGGCACGAACCAGATCGGCAAGATCGACACGGCGACGGGCGTCCTCAGCCGATGGGATACGAACGCCGGTGAGCAGCCGCTGGACATCGTCGGAGTCTGTCGTAACAACGGCCTTCAGCTTGGCTACACCCATCCCGCCGGCATGACGGTGCTGGATCCTGGCGCCCCGCCGCGTGCGACCGAGACGCTCACACCCTCCGACCCGTTCCCCGTCCCGTTCTTGACGCTGCCGCTGAACGTACAGTCCCGGACGATGTCCCCCGTCCCCTTCGCCATGGGTGACGGCTCCGTCAGGCAGGTCTCCCCGGGCGGTTCCAGGAGCATTTTCCAGCTTGTGCCGACCGCTGAGCTCGGTCCCCCGCTGGGTGTGACCTACCAGGATGGGCCGAATACGAACGTCTACGTCTTGACCGATACCGGCAATCTTCTCCGTATTCCGCTGGGTGTCTCCGCCCCGGCGCGCGTGACGGGGACGGCATCGAACTCGCCGGAAACCGCGATCTACCGGGCGAGCCTGACCGTCGATGTCACCGGGGGCAATTCGCCGGTGGGATCGCTGCGCTACTACTACGGGCGTCTCAGGCTGAACCTCGTCAGTCAGCAAATCGACTCGCTGTCAGTCGCCGGGACGACGGCGACGATCACCGGAGCGGGGGCCGTGAACGGGACGCCCGGCCACACGTTCGTCACCACGGTCAACGCGGGCTCTCCCGACAGCTTCGGAATTCAGATTCGGCGACCGAACGGCAGCATCCTGTTCTCGGCGCCGTCAGCGAACGTGAACCTCGGGGATCTGACGATCTCACCGTAGCCAGCGGGGGATGAGAGCATGCTGAAGCAATCAAGTGGGCGGCGAATCGTCATGACGCTGTTGATCGCGGTCGGCGTGATGGGTGGTGCTGCCCCGTTGGCGGCGACTCCGACCGGCGACTTGCAGTACGTCGAAACGGCGCTCGGGGGCGGTGTGTTTCGGTACGACTACACGCTCTTCAACTCGAGCGACCCGGGGACCGACGCGGGGTTCGACATCTTCGACGCGCTGCTGTCACGCTCGGGTGCGACCTTCAGTATCGTCGGGCTCCCCTCAGGCTGGGATGGCATCGCGGGCCCTGACTTCGCCAGCGCATTTTCCCTCGAGCCGGGGCCACTCCCGATCGGTGCCGACGTCCCGCCGGGCTCATCGCTCGAGGGATTCGTCTTCCAGACCGACGTCCGGGTCGGCAACATCGCCTTCGAGCTTCTCTTCACGAACCCGGCGGACCCGGGCAATCCGGTCTTGGTGACCGGGACGACCTCACCGCTGCAGGGGCCGGGCACACCCGTCCCCGAACCGGCCAGCGTGCTGCTATTCGCGGCCGGCCTGGCAGGGATGGGAGTGCGTTACGTGATCCGGCGAAAACGATCCTGGCGCTCAACGTCAGGCCCAATGAATCTGGTCGGATCAGGCGGACGTTCGATCGCGTAGGCCAAGTAGAGCAAGGGAGACGTGGACCGCCCACGTCATCTCGCCCTCCGGGGACGGGCTGCCCGTTCCACGTGAAGACCGGCGGCGGCTCGCCCTTCGCACGGGCGGGACCGCCCCACGATGGCGGCCACGCCGAGCAGCCACCGCCGGCGCACCCGCCTCATGGCGTACGCCCGCTCAGACGAGCTGGCCTTCCTCGATCGTCTCGTGCACCAGGTTGTCGGCGACCACGGGAGTCTCGAAGTAGACGATCGAGATCTGATCCTCGCTGCCGTAGAGGTCGTTGATCATGGCGCGCCAGTCGTCGCCATGCGCCCGCTTGGCCGCCTCGATGTTCTTCCAGAGATAGGCGCCGCCGCCCAGGCGCCGCTCGCCGTCATAGAGGTAGCACTTGCGGATGCACTCGGGATTGGCGCGCCAGATCGGCGCCGTCTTTCGGTACACGGCGACCACGTCCTCGCGCGTCAGGCCTGCTCGCAGCTTGAAGGTGATGACCTCGGTGATCATTGGCGCCTCCTGTGTCGGGAAGGTGCCCGGATGTTAGTCGCGCAGGGCGCCCGACTCAAGGTGTAGCGTATGGCCCCCGGATGTCACGATTCTCACCCTTCACGAGCGCCGAGGTCGAGCGCACAGGAGGTCAGGATGAAGGCACGTAACCGGTTCGTCGTCGCGACGGCGGTCGTCGCGCTCGTCGCGGTCGTCGCGTGGCTGGCGGCGCCCGCGCCCGCCCAGCCGCGGACGTTCGTGTGGAAGGTGCAGAGCTCGTTCCCCGTCACCGACTATCCGCACCGCTCGCTGATCGAGCTGGCGAAGTCCATCGAGCAGATGTCGGGCGGCCGGCTCAAGATCGAGACGCTCCCGGTCGGCAGCGTGGTCGGTTTCTTCGAGGTCCTCGATGCCGTGAACCGCGGCGCCCTCGATGGCGGCCTCACGTGGGCGGGGCTGTGGGCCGGCAAGAACTCCGCCGCCGGGCTCTTCGGCTCGCCGCTCGGCGGGCCGTTCGGGATGGGGCAGAACGAGTTCACCGCCTGGCTGTTCGCGGGCGGCGGCCAGGAGCTCTACAACGAGCTGCTCCAGAAAGAGCTGAAGATGGACGTCGTGGCCCACTTCACGACCATCCAGCCTTTCTGGGAGGCCTTCGGCTGGCTCAAGAAGCCGATGACCAACCTGGAAGACCTGAAGAAGCTGAAGTTCCGCTCCTCGGGCATCGGGCTCGAGATGTTCAAACGAATGGGCATCAGCACGGTGGGCATGGCCGGCGGCGACATCGTGCCCTCGCTGGAGCGCGGCGTCATCGACGGCGCCGAGTGGGCGATCCCGAGCCGCGACATCGTGATGGGGTTCCAGCAGGCGGCGAAGTACTACTACATGCCGAGCTTCCGTCAGCCGCCCACCTTCCACGAGCTGCTCGTCAACCGCAAGAAGTGGGCGGAGCTGCCGGCCGATCTGCAGGCCATCGTCAAATACGCCACCATGGCCGAGATCACCCGGCTGGCGGCCTACACGGTGGATCAGGACAGCAAAGCGGCGGAAGAGCTCGCCACGAAGCACGGCGTGCAGATTCTCCGCACACCCGACGAAGTCCTCCGCGCAGAGCTGGAGGGCATCGACAAGGCCTTCGAGGCCGAGGCGCAGAAGAATCCGTTCTTCGCCAAGGTGCTCGCCTCGCAGAAGGAGTACGCGAGGAAGACGGTGCCGCACGCGCAGAAGATGACGCCCCCGATGGACGTCGCGGTCCGACACTACTGGCAGAAGCGCTAGTCGTGGCGCCATGACGAAGGGCCGGCGGCGTGTCGCCGCCGGCCCCGGCGGACTCAACGGTTGCCGGCTGGCGAGGCCGGCTGATCAGGAGGGCAGGCGGGGTCTCGGTCACATCGCCTTTCGCGTGGAGAGCGAGGGCACTCTGAAGGGGGCGTACATCGCTTCGACGATCCCGACGGCAACGCCCTCGAGCTCTACTATGAGCTCCCGGACGCCCTGGAGATGTTTGCCCGCGGCCGCAACGACGGGGACGTGCCGCTCATCCTCCACCGGTAGGTCCGTTTGACAAGCGTCCCGCGGGTCGAGCACAGTCTACGCACCTGAGGCAGCTCTCGCTTGCAGGAGGTGCCGGCATGCTGGCTTCCGTGGTGATCCGCAACGCGTCAATCGTCCTCGCCGCCGTCGTCCTCGTCACCGGTGCCGCCGGCGACGCCCTCGCCCAGGTGAAAGGCGGCGTCCTGCGCGTCGGCAATCTCGGCGAGCCGCCCGCGCTGGACGCGCACTGGACCACCGCCAGCATCACCGAGAC
>JBKKCN010000059.1:0-5704 GCA_046712525.1 Candidatus Rokuibacteriota bacterium | reverse complement strand
CGCATCGGCTTCCGCAACATCCATTTCTTCATCCATCACCAGACCGAGAATTTCACCGCCGGCATGCCGACCGATCTGGCCTTCAAATTGGGCGCCCGCCAGGCGATCTTCGAATTCCTCGAAGCGACGCGCGGCGAGGGCTGGTGGGGGAAGGCCGAGATGGCCGATTATTACGCGCAGCATGCGGCGGGCGAGGACCCCTTCAACTGGATCAGGGGCCATCCGCTGATGACGCCGGAGACCATCGCGCAATATCCCTTCGACCATGCCGGCAAGGGCGAGACATCGCTGATGCTGGCGATGTGTCCGGAGGCCGTGGACATGCAGCTTCTGTCGGACAAGACCTGGTACACGCGCGATGCCAAGGAGGCCTCGGCGGAGCTGGGGCGTCGGGGGCGGGATCTGATCCTCGCGCATATGCGGAAGGTGCTGGGGCGGGATTAGCATTTCCCTCCCCCTTGTGGGGGGGGGGTAGTTGGGGGGGGGGGGTGGGGGGGCCCCGGCGCCCCCCCCCATGTTTACGGACGCGCAGCCCTGCCGTGCCGCGAGTGCGGTACCCTCATCACGCGGCGCGCGCAGGGGCCGGACGCCCGTCTCACGTACTGGTGCCCGCGCTGCCAGCCGTAATCCGTATTTCGGAGGACTCATGACCAAGCGCATCCTTGCCGCCTCCTTCCTCCTCATCGTCGTCGCCGCCGAGGCCGTAACGGCGTTCGCCCAGGCGCCGTCGCCCCGGCGGGGCGGCACGCTCCGCGTGGCCCTGCGCGCGGAAGCGTCCACCCTCGACCCGCATCGCGGCGCCTCGGGCACCGACCACATGTGGCTCTACCCGATCTACGACACGCTCGTCCGCTTCGACGCCAACATGAACCCGCAGCCCGGCCTCGCGGAGTCGTGGGAAACGCCGGACCCGAAGACGCTCGTCTTCACGCTCCGCAAGGGGCTCAAGTTCCACGACAGCACGCCGCTCGACGCGGAGGCGGTGAAGTACAACATCACGCGCGGGCAGGACAAGAAGATGCCGATCAACATCGAGCTCACCGCCATCGAGGCGATCGACGTCGTCGACCCCACGAAGGTCCGCCTGCGCCTCAAGCGGCCCGACGCGTCACTGATCCTGAGCTTGGCCGACCGCGCGGGCATGATGGTGTCGCCTGCCGCCGTCGAAAAGCACGGCGAGCAGTTCGGCCGCAACCCCGTCGGCGCCGGCGAATACAAGTTCGTCAAGTGGACCCCGGGCGACTCCGTGCGCGTCGAGCGCTTCGCCGACTTCTGGGACAAGGGCAAGCCGTACCTCGACGCCATGCTGCTGAAGTCGATGCCCGACGGTGACACGCGGCTGAACGCGCTGCGCAGCGGTCAGGTCGACTTCGTGATGGAGATCCCGCAGCAGGACTTCGACGGGCTGAAGGGCGAGCGCGGCCTCACCACCTACAACCGCATCTCGCTGGCGTACTGGCGCCTCTTCCTCAACACGTCGAAGGCGCCCCTCGACAAGAAGGCGGTGCGCGAAGCGATCGCGTACGCGATCGACCGTCCCGCCATCCTCAAGACCGTCGCCTTCGGGCTCGGCGAGCTGTACGCGGTGCCGTTCCCGGCGGCGCACTGGGCGCACAATCCCGCCGTGAAGACGATCGGGCACGACATCGCAAAGGCCAAGGCGAAGCTCGCCGAGGCCGGCCTCCCCAACGGCTTCACGCTCGAGATGATCGTCGAGGCCGCGCCCGAGCACGTCCGGCGCGCGGAGGCGCTCCAGGGGCAGCTCGCGCAGGCCGGCATCAAGGTGGACCTGAAGCCCGTCGAGCTCGTGAAGGGCGTCACCATGATGTTCCGCACGAAGGAAGTGATGGCCGCGAACTTCCGCTGGACCGGCCGCCCGGATCCCGACCAGAGCCTGCGCGGCATGTTCCACTCCACCGGGTTCTGGAATACCGGCCAGTACAAGATCCCGAAGCTCGAAGAGCTGATGGATGCGGCCTCGTCGACGTACAAGGTCGAGGAGCGCAAGAAGATCTACGCGCAGATCGGCCAGATCATCCAGGAGGAGGCGCTCGACCCGGGCGGGCTCTTCTTCGCGCCCGCGCTCGAAGCCTCCGCGGGCACCGTGCAGGGCTACCAGCCAAACCTGCTCGGCAAGCCGATCTTCCGGAACGTGTGGCTGACGAAATAGCGTGGCGGGGTTCCTCGGGCGGCGGCTGCTCGCGGTCATCCCGCTCCTCCTGATCGTCACCGCGATCGTCTTCTCGCTCATCCTGCTCCTGCCGGGCGACGCCGCCATCGCCCTCGTGGGCATGGACAACGCGAGCGAGGAGACAATCGCCGCCATCCGCACGCGCTTCGGTCTCGATCAGCCGCTGTACGTGCAGTACGCCCGGTGGCTCGGCCGCGCCGTGCGGGGCGACCTCGGGGTCTCGCTGCGCACGAGCGAGCCCGTCCTCGGCTCCATCCTCGACCGCTTGCCGATCACGCTTGGCCTGGCGCTCGCTTCCACCGCCGTGGGCGTGCTGGTCGGGGTGCCGCTGGCGGTCATCGCCGCCCATCGCGGCGGCATGGTCGACACGCTCGCCCGCGGTACCGCCGCCCTCGGCGTCGCCATGCCGAACTTCTGGCTCGGTGGTCTGCTCGTCCTCGTCGTCGCGCTCGAGCTGCGGTGGCTACCCGCCACCGGTTTCGTGTGCCCGGCCGAAGATCCGTGGCTGGCCCTTCAGCACTTCGCGCTGCCGACGATCACGCTGGCGGCGTCCGCGGTGGCCGAGGTGACCCGCCAGCTTCGGTCGGGCCTCCTCGACACGCTGGCGAGCGACTACATCCGCACCGCGCGCGCGAAGGGGCTCGGCGAGACCGCCATCGTCTCGCGCCATGCCCTCCGTAACGCGCTCATCCCGCTCGTGACGATTGCCGCGCTCACGGTGAACCGCATCATCGGCGCCACCGTCGTCGTGGAGTCGGTCTTCGCGCTGCCCGGGCTCGGCCGGCTCAACCTCGAGTCCGTGCTGAACCGCGATTTCCCGACGCTCCAGGGCAGCGTGCTGGTCATGGCGCTCATCGTGATCGCCATCAACCTCGTGTCCGACGTGGCCTATGGCGCCGTCGATCCGCGCATCCGGTATCGCTGACACCCTCCGGAGATTCGCCACCCACCGGGGCGCGCTCGCCGCCGCGGTGTTTCTGCTGGCGCTCGCGCTGGCGGCGGCGTTGGCGCCTCAGCTCATGCCGCGCGATCCGCTCGCGCAGGATCTCGGCGCCATTCTCGCCAAGCCGACCGCCGGGCACCCGCTCGGCACCGACGATCTCGGCCGCGACGTGCTCGCGCGCATCGTGTACGGCGCCCGGCTCTCGCTCGCCGCCAGCCTCATGGCCGTCGCCATCGCGGCCGCCCTCGGAGTGCCGTTCGGACTGATCGCGGGTTACGCGGGTGGCAAGACGGACGACGCGATCATGCGCGTGAACGACGCGCTGCAGACGATCCCCGCGCTGGTGCTCGCGATGGCCATCGCCGCCACGCTCGGCCCCGGACTGTTCAACGTGATGGTCGCCGTCGGCATCATCTTCGCGCCACGCTTTGCCCGTCTCGTACGGGGGCAGGCGCTCGCCGTGCGCGAGGAGGCGTTCGTGGAGAGCGCGCGTGCCCTCGGCGCCTCGCATGCCCGCATCATCAGCCGTCACGTGTTCCCGAACGTGCTCTCACCCATCCTCGTCCAGATCTCGATCAGCATCGCGTTCGCGCTCCTCGCGGAGACGAGTCTCAGCTTCCTGGGCATCGGCATCCGCCCTCCCGAGCCGAGCTGGGGCGCGGACGTCGGCCGCGGCTACCGCTTCATGCGGCGCGCTCCGTGGCTGGTCTTCATGCCGGGGATGGCGGTGCTGCTGACGACGCTCGCGTTCAACTTCGTGGGCGACGGCGTGCGCTCCGCCCTCGATCCGCGCCAGAAGCACGCGCGCGGCCGGGATCTTACATAATGGGGGGCCTGGAAGGGCCCCCCATTCCCCCCTTACGCTCGGAAGCGCCCCGGCGGAGCCGTGGCGCTCCTCGATAGTCGTGCGTGATGCCGAATGCGGTACGCTCGTCACGCGGCTGCCGGCCGTAATCTGGACGAGGGGATACCGATGCTCTTCTTCGTGGCGATGCTGTCGCATGAGACCAACACGTTTTCCAACATCCCGACGGGGCGCTCCGAGTTCGAGGCGAAGGGCCTGCGCTACGGCGGCGAGATCGTGGAAGCCTACCGCGGCACCGGCACCTGCCTGGGCGGCATGATCGCCGCCGCCGAGAAGCATGGCGTGACGCTGGTGCCCTCGGTGGCCGCCGCCGCCTCGCCCGCCGGCCGCGTGACGAAGGACATCTACGAGGACGTGAAGGCGCGCATCCTCGCTGATCTCGAAGGGGCCGGACGCGTCGACGGCGTGCTCCTCGACCTGCACGGCGCGATGGTGCCGGAGACGACAGAGGACGGCGAGGGCGATCTGCTGAAGGCCGTGCGCGCGCTCGTCGGTCCCGAGGTGCCCATCGCGGTCACCCTCGATCTGCACGGCAATCTCACGCGCGACATGGTCACGCACGCCGACCTCCTGCACGGCTACAAGACCTACCCCCATATCGACATGGCCGAGCGCGGGGTGGAGGCCACCGAGCGGTTGATCCAGGCGGTGGCGCGGAAGATCAAGCCGACGGCGGCGTTCCGCCAGCCGCTGCTGCTGCCGCCCATCGGCAGCCAGCGCACGGAGGTCGGCCCCATGCGCCGGCTGTACGACGTCGCGGACCGGATGGAGAAGGACCCGCGTGTCATCTCGATCTCGATCTTCGCCGGCTTCCCGCTCGCAGACATCGCCGACGCCGGCCTCGGCATCTACGTGGTCACCGACGACGATCCTGCTCTCGCGGAAACCCTCGCCGACGAGCTGCAGGACGTGGCGTGGAAGCATCGCCACGAGTTCGTGCACACGGGGCTGTCGGTCAAGGACGCGGTGACCAAGGCACTCGCCGCCGAGCGTTGGCCCGTCGTCCTCGCCGACATGGCGGACAACACGGGTGGCGGCGCCGCCGGCGACGGCACCGAGCTGCTACGCGAATTGCTGCGCGTGGGCGCGCGCTCCGCCGTCGTCGCCTGCATCTGGGATCCCGAGGCCGCCGCCGCGTGCGCGAAGGCCGGCGTGGGAGCGACGGTGACCCTCCGGGTGGGCGGCAAGGTGGATGATCTTCACGGCGCGCCCGTGGAGGTCACCGGCCGCGTGCGCACGCTCTCCGACGGGCGGTTCCGCCACAAGGGACCGATGATGCGCGGCTTCGAGGGACGGCTGGGCACGACGGCCGTCCTCGACGTCAACGACGTGAAGGTCATCCTGATCTCGCAGCGGTGGCAGACGCTCGATCCTGAAATGATCCGCTTCGTCGGCATCGACCCGCTCGCGGAAAAAATCCTCGTCGTGAAATCGACCATCCACTACCGCGCGGCCTTTGAGCCCATCGCCGCCGACATCATCGAGGTGGACGGCCCCGGTCTGTCGTCGTCCAACCTCTCGCGCTTCACCTACACGCGCGTGCGCCGGCCGATCTTCCCGCTTGACCCGCTGTAGCGCTTACGTGGACGTCGGCGACAGCGGGTTAGCGAGGGGATGAGCCTCCGGCGATCGATGAGGTTGGGCCACCATCCCAGGCCCGTGGACATTTTCATAGACCGGCGGCGCTCGTGGCGCCGCGGTTGAA
>JBKKCN010000058.1:0-4857 GCA_046712525.1 Candidatus Rokuibacteriota bacterium | reverse complement strand
TCGTCGGTGGCCATGCCGACGATCTCGCAGGCGTGCGAGGCCACGAAGTACGCCTTGCGCCCGTGGCGCGGGTTGGCGCGCACCAGCAGCTGGGGGACGGGCGGCACCTGCGCCGCGTGGTCGGGTTCCATGAGCCCGTCGCTCACCAGGCCGCGGGAGTACACGAAGCTGTGGATGGCCACCTTGCCCTCGAGGAACCGCCGCATGGCCTCGGGCAGCCCCTCGTAGCCGACCCGCATGCTCGCGAACTCGGTCTCGCCACCCTCGGGCGGGACTTCGCGCGCCGACAGCAGCGATGCCAGCGCCGGCACGCGCTTGAACGAGCTGTCCGTGTGCCACATCTGGTTACCGGCGTTATAGACGTTGCGCTTGTCCCCCGTCGGGATCAACCGGTCTTCGGCGTCGACGTTGGCGAGGTTGGCGATCTCGGGCAGTGTGCGCGCCTGCGAGTTGATCGAACGGATCGTCGTCTCCAGCGGCCCGAAGCGCTGGCTGAAGGCGATCTGCGCGGCGTCATCGAGCCGCTGGTCTCGGAAGAGCAGCACCGAGTGCTCGTCGAAGGCGGCGACGATCTCGTCGAACACGGACTCGCTCACCTGCGTGACGTCCACGCCCAGGATTTCCACTCCCACGCGCGGGTGCAACCGGAGGAGTTCGAGCGTCATGGCCGGTCGATGTCAGCAGGTGAAGGTTGACGTGATCGGGGTGCCCAGCGAGCCGTCCGCTCTCTGGGGGAAGAAATTTAGGCGGACCGATGTTGCGCTCAACGTGACGAGTTCGATGTACCCGCCACTACTCCCGCTCGTCGAGATACTCGTGACGACGGCATTCGTGAGGATAATTTGATAGAAGACCTGCCGATCCTCGCCTTGCCTCACGACGTCGATCCGAATGTCCCGGAACACCCGGCCGGTGATGGCGGCGCCCCACAGCAATGGACCCGAGATGTCGAGGAGTTTCGTGGCGTTCAACGTGCACTGGGGACGGCCCGCGACCTGGTCCAAGGTTTGCGAGAGTGAGAGCAACTCGATCCAATCCCGGTGGCGAGCGTCAGTCGAAGAGCCCCTGATACCCGGGACGAGCATGAACGTGTCCTGTGCTATCGCCTGACCCACCCCAGTGATGCCGACGAAGCAGAGGACGAGCAGAACCGTTCTCACCATGGTCTTCACGCTATCTCCCCTTTCCACTGGCGACGAGCGGCCAATTCCGAAACGGGCGCAAGTGTGTGCCGAACGAGAGTCCCAGTCAACTACGCGACGGGGGCGGCGGCGGGACGGAGCCGCCGCCGGAGGCGGAGGAGCAGTGGGCCCACCAGCGCCAGCACGGGGATGGCGAGGATCGCCATCGTGAGCGGCCGCGTGAGGAGATCCACGAGGCTGCCTTGCGTGATGAAGAGCGACTGCCGCAGCGTCTTCTCCATCATCGGCCCCAGCACGAGCGCGACCACCAAAGGCGAGGCGTCCACGCTCATCTTGCGCAGCGCGTAGCCGAAGACGCCGAAGATGACGAGGATCCAGAGGTCGAGGTGGCTGTTGCTCAGGCTGAAGGCGCCCACCAGGCACAGCAGGAGGACCAGGGTCGCCAGCACGTGCTGCGGCAGGCGGAGCACGCTCACGAAGAGTCCCACCAGCGGCAGGTTCAGGATCAGCAAGATGAGATTTCCGATGTACATGCTGGCGACGAAGCCCCAGAAGACTTCCGGACGCTGCTGGATCATCAGCGGTCCCGGCTGCAGGCCGTGGATGACGAGCGCGCCGAGCAGGATGGCCGTCGCGGGCGAGAACGGAATCCCGAGCGAGAGCAGCGGCACCATGGCGCCCGCGGTGGCGGCATTGTTGGCCGCCTCGGGCGCCGCCACGCCTTCGATGGCGCCGTGCCCGAACTTCTCCGGCGTCTTCGAGACTTTTTTCTCGACGTTGTAGGCGATGAAGGTGGACAGCACGGCGGCCGGCCCCGGGATGAGGCCGGTGGCGAAGCCCAGCACGGAGCCGCGGCCGATGGGGGCCCAGGACCGTCGCCACTCCTCGCGCGTGGGCAAGAGCTCGAAGAGCCTCACGCTGACGATCTTTCCCTTCTTGATGCCCTGCTCGGCGAGCAGGAGCACCTCGGCCACGCCATAGAGGCCCATGATCACGGGCACGAGATCGACGCCCTGCGAGAGCGAGACGGAGCCGAAGGTGAAGCGGCGCCGCGCCGAGATCGTATCCATGCCCACGGTGCCGAGGGCGAGGCCGATCGCCACCAGCACGAAGGAGAGAACCAACGAGCCGCCGGAGAGTCGCGACAGGAGCAGGAGTCCGCCGAGCGCGATGGCGAAGTACTCCGGCGGTCCGAAGCGAATGGCGAGGTCCGCCAGCCAGCTCGCCGCCAGCATGATGCCCACCACGCCGATCGTGCCCGCGATGAAGGAGCCCACGGCCGCGATGGTGAGGGCCGCTCCTGCGCGTCCCTGCCGCGTCATCTGATAACCGTCCATCAGCGTGACGACAGAGCCCGCCTCGCCCGGAACGTTGACGAGAATGGAGGTGGTGGAGCCGCCGTACATGGCGCCGTAATAGATGCCGGCGAGCATGATGAGCGCCGTCGCCGGCTGGAGCGCGAACGTGGAGGGCAGCAGCAGGGCCATGGCGCCCACGGGGCCGATACCGGGCAGCACGCCGACGATGGTGCCGACGAGCACGCCGACGAAGCACGCGAGCAGATTGGCGGGCGCCAGCGCGACGGTGAAGCCGTAGGCGAGGCCTTCGAGCGGACCCACTCAGCTCACCATGGCCAGCGCGGCAGCGGCACGTCGAGGAGGACGCCGAAGACATAGTAGGAAGCGGCGGCGGTCACCGCGCCGATGATGGCGGCCGTGCGCGGGGTGCTGCCGAGCCGTAGCAGCAGGGCAGTGACGAAGCCGAAGGCGACGACCGGGTAGCCGACCCACGGCAGCAGCAAACAGAAGGCGACGAGCACGACGATGGTGCTGAGCGCGCGGCGGCGCGCCGCCGTGTCGGGGCCGGCCTCACGCAGAGCGCCCGCGGGCGCGGTGGTGAGAAACGCCCGCACGGTCATCATCACGCCCACCGCGCAGGCGAAGATCGCCACGAAGGTGGGAAAGAAGCCGGCGCCGGGCCGCGCCGCCGTGCCGTACGGTAACGCCAGCGCCTGGGTCAGATAGACGCCGGCGGCGGCCACGACGACGAGCCCGACCACCCGCTCGAGCATCCTATTTCTTGATCATGCCCAGGCGCGTGAGGATGGTGCCGTACGCCTTGTACTCCTGCCACAGATCCGCGCGGGCCTTGTCGCCGTTCTTGTAGTCGATGTCGACGGCACGCGACTTCATGAGGTTGACGAACGCCGGCTCCTCCAGCGCGACCTTGGCCGCGTCGTGGATGTACTTGAGCACGGCCGGCGGCGTGCCCTTCGGCGCGGTGAGGACGAACCACGTGCCGAGCCCCGCCTCCCATCCGAGTTCCTTGGCGGTGGGCGTGTCGGGAAAGACGGCATGCCGCTTGGGCTGGAACACGACGAGCGTCCGCAGTTTCTTGGCCTCGACGAGCGGCCGCACCTCACCCGGCTGTGCCACGGCGGCGTCGATATGACCGCCGAGGAGAGCGGGGCTGGTCTCGCCCCAGCCGGAGAACGGCACGTGGGTCGCCTTGAAGTTCGCCGCCACCATCAGCTGTTCCAGGCTGAGATGGCTGCCGGTACCTTCGCCCGGCGAGCCGACCCGAAACTTGCCGGGATTGGCGCGCGCGGCGTTGACGAACTCCTGAACGCTCTTCCAGGGAGCCTCCTCGCGCACGGCCAGCAATGGATAGAAGGCGATCGTGTTGATGATGGGCTCGTAGTCGTCGGGAGTCTTGTACGGCAGGTCGTTCATCTGCGGGTGGATGACCAGCGTGGAGACGGGCGCGAGGATGACCGTGTAGCCGTCGGGCTTGGCCTGCGCCACCTCGGCCATGCCCACCGAGCCCCCACCGCCGGGGCGGTTGAGTACCGCCACGCCCTTGGGGAATTTCTTTTTCATCGATTCCGCCAACGGTCGCGCCACGATATCGACCATGCCACCCGCCGGATAGGCGGCCACGATGGTGAGGGCCCGCTCGGGATACTCGGCGGCGGCGGGCGCCACGGAACCGGCGATGAGGACGAGCATCAGCGACAGCAACGCGTGGGACATTCGTGACCTCCAGTAGTGTCGTTAGGGCTTACTGACCGCCCGTCACGTCGATCGTCACCCCGGTGACGAAGTCGGCGTCGGCGGACGCCAGGAAACAGATGACGCGCGCCTGATCTTCCGGCTGCGCGATGCGGCGCAGCGGCACGCGCTCGACCTCGCGCGCCTGCTCCTCCGGCGACATGCCGTCCCAGCGCGGGCGCAGCCGCGGGCTCAGCGTGAGGCTGGGCGCGATGGCGTTGATCGTGATCCCGTGCGGGCCGAGCTCGAGCGACAGCTTGCGGGTGAGCGCGATGATGCCGCCCTTGGCGGTGGCGTAGGCGCTGGAGCTGGAAGGGCTGAGGCCGCGACCGGCGATCGACGAGATGTTCACGATCTTGCCGGCGCGCTGCCGCTTCATGACGGGCACGACGGCGTGCAGGAAGAGGAAGGTCCCCGTGAGGTTGAAGTCGAGCAGTTGTTGCCACTCCGCCAGGCTCAGCTCCTCCACCGGCGCCGCCGGCTTGCCGATGATGGTGCTGCCGCCCACCGCGTTGACGAGGATGTCGATGCGCCGGTGTTCGTCCACCGTCCGGCGCACGACGTCATCCACTTGTGTGGCGTCCAGTCCATCCGCGGCCACGGCGTGCGCGGTGCCACTGGCGGCGCGGACCGCCCCCACCACCTCGTCGAGCGCGGCCTTGTCC
>JBKKCN010000057.1:0-3330 GCA_046712525.1 Candidatus Rokuibacteriota bacterium | reverse complement strand
TCCGCGACGAGGACGTGATCGCCGCCGCCAACGAGCACGACATGGCCATGGTCACCACGGGCATCCGCCATTTCCGGCACTAGACCGACACCGGCCGAGCGCGTCTACGGCCTGCGCGAGCTGACGCGCATCCTCACGCTCACGCCCAAGCGGACCGCGCAGCTCCGTCGCCTGGACCTGCTGCGCGGCGACGGGGGTTACAGCTTTCGCGACCTGCTCGCGCTGCGCGCGGCGGCCGCGCTGCTCGACGCAGGGGCGTCGGTGATGCAGATCCGCCGCGCTCTGGAGGCCGTCCGGCGCCGTGAGCCGACGCTCGAGCAGCCGCTGGCGGAAGTGCGCTTCGTGCTCGACGGCTCGCGGCTGCTCGCGCAGTCCGATCGCGTGCGCTTCGATCCGCGCACGGGCCAGACGGTGCTCGACCTCGACGCGGGCGGTCTCGAGCAGGCGGCGGCGGCCACCCTCGCCACCGGCCTCGTGCGGCCGCTCGCTCCCCCCGCGGAGCAGGCGGAGACGTGGTTCGAGCGCGCGAGCGAATGGGACGGCGATCCCGCCCGCTGGGAGGAGGCCATCGACGCCTACCGGCGCGTGGTCGGGATCGATCCCACCTACGCCGCCGCCTGGAACAATCTGGGGCTGCTGCTGCACCGCATGGGCAAGCACGACGAGGCGCACGCCGCGTACGCCGCCGCCCTGCAGCACGACGCCGGGTGCGCGGAGGCGGCGTACAACCTCGGCTCGCTCAGCGAGGACCGCGGCGAGGTTACGGCGGCCATGGGGTGGTACCGGCGTGCCCTCGAGGCGTCACCGGACTATGCCGACGCGCACTTCAACCTCGCGGGCGCGCTCGCGCGCGCCGGGCGTGGGGACGAAGCCGTCGCGCACTGGCAGCGGTACCTGGACCTCGACTCCGGCAGCCCCTGGGCGCGCATCGCGCGGGCGCACCTCGAGGTCGTGGATACGACGGACGGAGCGACCGAGTGAAGGTGCTCCTCGTGGGCGGGGGCGGGCGCGAGCACGCGCTCGCGTGGAAGATCGCTCAGAGCCCGCGCGTGACTCGCCTGTATGCCGCCCCCGGTAATCCCGGCATCGCCGCCCACGCGACGTGCGTGGACATCGCGGTGGAGGACGCCGACGGCCTCGTGGGCTTCGCGGCCGCGGAGTCGATCGATCTCACCGTCGTCGGCCCGGAGGTTCCGCTGGTGGCGGGGCTCGCCGATCGCTTCGTCGCCAAGGGGCTTCTCGTGTTCGGCCCGCGCGCGGCGGCGGCGGCCATCGAAGGCTCCAAGGCGTTCGCGAAGGCGCTCATGGCGCGGCACGGGGTTCCCACTGCGCGCTTCGAGACCTTCGACGATGCGCGGAGCGCGCGCCGCTATTGCCGCACGCTCGGCGCGCCGGTGGTCGTGAAGGCGGACGGCCTCGCCGCCGGCAAGGGCGTCCTCGTGTGCCGCACGCTGGCGGAGGCCGACGCGGCGGTGGCGCAGTGCATGGAGCAGCGCGCGTTCGGTGGAGCGGGCGCCACCGTCGTGGTGGAGGAGTTCATGCGCGGCGAGGAGACGTCGTTCTTCGCCCTCGTGAGCGGCGAGCACGCCGTGCCCTTCGCGGCGGCCCAGGATCACAAGACGGTGTTCGACGGCGACGTGGGCCCGAACACGGGCGGCATGGGCGCCTACACGCCGGTGGCGGCGATGGATGCCGCCATGCAGGCTCGCATCATGCGCACGATCGTGGAGCCGACGGTGCACGCGCTCGCCCGCGCGGCCGAGCCGTACTTCGGCGTGCTCTACGTCGGTCTCATGCTCACCGAGGAGGGGCCGAAGGTCATCGAGTTCAACTGCCGCTTCGGCGATCCCGAGACCCAGCCCGTCATGACGTGCTCGTCGGGCGATCTCGTGCCCGCCCTCCTCGCCGTCGCGCGCGGTGAGCGGCCGCCCGCAATGGAGCCGTCGCGGCAGGCGGCCGTGTGCGTGACCCTCGCCTCCGGCGGCTACCCGGGACCGTACGAGAGGGGGGCGGCCATCACGGGCGTGGAGGCGGCGGCCGCATTGCCGGGCGTGCATGTCTTCCACTCCGGCACGGCCCTGCGTGAGGGTGCGCTCGTGACCGCGGGCGGCCGTGTGCTCGGCGTCACTGCCGTCGCGGGTGACGTGCCGCGCGCAATTCAATCCGCCTACGACGGTGTCGCGCGCATCCGCTTCCACGGCATGCACTTCCGCACGGACATCGGCCGCCGCGCCCCGCGCCCGGCCTGAGCAGAGGAGACAGACGCCTGTGGCCAATCCCATTCGTGTAGGCATCGTCCTCGGCAGCGACTCGGATCTGACGATCATGCTGGAGACGGTGAAGGTGCTCGACGCGTTGCAGGTCGGCCACGAGGTGGTGGTGGCCTCCGCGCATCGCACGCCCAAGCGCACCGAGGAATACGCCACCACCGCCGCGGGGCGCGGGCTCGGCGTGCTCATCGCCGCCGCCGGCGGCGCCGCCGCGCTGCCCGGTGTCCTCGCCGCCTCCTCGCCGCTGCCCGTCATCGGCGTGCCCATCGCGGCCACGCCCCTCGGCGGCATGGACGCGCTGCTGTCGATGGTGCAGATGCCGAAGGGGGTGCCGGTGGCGACAGTGGCCATCGGCGCGTGGGGCGCGGCCAACGCCGCCATTCTCGCCGCCCAGATTCTCGCCGTGGGCGACCCCGCCCTTCGCGAGCGCCTCGCCGCCTACCGCCAGCGTCTCACCGACGAGGTCGACGAGCGCGCGAAGCGGGTGGAGGCGACGTTGCGGGCCCAAGCGCCGTCGTCGCCCAAGCCCGTGGCCGGCGCTGCCAAGCCCGCGGCCAGCGTGGACTGACGGCCGCCACGCCCACGCGCGTCGTCGTCGTCTCCGCGCGCTCGCCCGAGGCCGATGGCTTGCGCGAGGCGGCCCGCGTCTTGGAGCAGGGAGGCGTGGTCGCCTTTCCCACCGAGACGTTCTACGGCCTCGGCACGGCCGCCCTCGATACCGCCGCCGTGGACCGGCTCCTCGCCCTGAAGGGCCGGCCCCTCGGCAAGCCCGTGCTCGTGCTCGTCGATTCGATCGCGATGGCGGAGACCGTGGCCGAGGTCTCGTCCGCCGCGCGTGCGCTCATGGAGCGTCACTGGCCGGGGGCGCTCACGCTCGTGATGGCTGCTCGTGCGTGTGTCCCTCCAGGCATCACCGCGGGCACGGCCACTGTGGGCGTGAGGATGTCGCCGCATCCAGTGGCGCGCGGGCTGGTGGCGGCGCTCGGTGCTCCCGTGACTGCCCCCAGCGCAAATCCATCCGGTGCGGAGCCCCCCTCCACGGTGGCGGAGGTCCTCCGGC
>JBKKCN010000056.1:0-7799 GCA_046712525.1 Candidatus Rokuibacteriota bacterium | reverse complement strand
TCGTGGACGCCGACGCACGGCCGGAGACGCGCGACACCAACCGCGCCAACCTCGCCGTCTACCTGCGCGACATCTCCCGCCTTCCGCTGCTCAGCCGCGAGGAGGAAGGCGTCCTCGCGCGCCGGGTGCGGCAGGGGGACGAGGCCGCGAAGGCGCGGATGGTGGAGTCGAACCTCCGGCTGGTAGTGCAGATTGCGCGGCGCTACCGCAACCGCGGTCTGCCCCTCCTCGATCTCATCGAAGAGGGCAATCTCGGCCTCCTGCACGCGGTGGAGAAATTCGATCCCGATCGTGGTACCCGCTTCTCGACGTACGCCACGTGGTGGATCCGCCAGGCCGTCACCCGCGCGCTCGCCAACCAGGCGCGCAGCATCCGGCTGCCTGTCCACGTGGAGGCGCTGCTCGGGCGCTACGTGCGCGAGCAGCAGCGCCTCACGCAGGCGATGGGCCGGCCGCCCACGCCCGAGGAGCTGGCTCGCGCGCTGAAAACCACCGTGGAAGAAATCGCGGAGCTGGAGGAGATCCGCCAGCACCCGGTGTCGCTCGACGCGCCCGTGCCCGGCGGCGCCGCCACGCGGGGCGACGTGATCGCCGACCGCGCCCAGCCGGTGGAGACCTTTTCCGCGCTCATGCGGCGCCGCGCCGATCTCGTGTCGGTGCTGGATGACCTCGCCGCCAACGAGCGGACCGTCCTTCGCCATCGCTTCGGACTCGAAGGCGACGCCCCCGAGACGCTGGAGGCGATCGGCGCTCGGCTCGGCCTCAGCCGTGAGCGCGTGCGGCAGATCGAAGGCGCGGGGTTGCGCAAGCTGCGCGCGCTGCTGGCGGCACGCGGCATCCACGACGCGGACGGCCTGTAGCGCCGTGCTACGACTTGAGGTGCACGCTCCGATGGTACTGGCGCCCGCACGTCCGGCACCGCAGCCATCCGCGCCGCGCGCGCGGGACCACGCGGCGGCAGTGCGGACAACGCTGGAAGTGACGGCTCGCGAGCATCACGCTCGCACCGAGGAGGGTCGCACTGAGCGCCTGGAACCAGCCGGAAGAGAGCAGCGCGATGAGCGTTTCCACCCGCCGATGCTAGGGCACCCGTGCCAGGGACGCAATGCGGGGCCTGGATCGACCGCGGGCGTCCACGCGCCAACGCGATACAATGGCTCGCAAGGCCAAGGAGACTGAGAGGGAGCGCATGGAAATCAAGCGGGTGGGACCACCCACGACCAGGAATCTCACCGACTGGACCGTCGTGCTGAGCAACACGCCTGACGCCGAGTGGCAGACGGCCTTCATGCACGCGGGCGAGCACAGCGCCATCGCGGTGCCGCGACGCGTGGTCTTCGACTGGGCGGCCATCGTGTTCAAGAGCAACGAGGACCAGGTCCCTCACTGGGTCGAACACATCGACAAGTGGATCGCCGAGGCCAACCGCAAGTACGCCGATCGCATCACCGCCGAGGAGCGCAAGCGCCAGCATTCGGCGGAGGGCGGCCGCCAAATCGCCGACCGCGCGCGTGAAGCCACGGAGCGCTTCAAGAACCTCTAGCTGCGCTTGGTCGTGCGCGCCTTGAACGCCCGGCGCTACTTCGTGATGCCTATCGAACGTTGAATTCTGGTGACGATCCTGGACGCGGCGTTGGTAAGGGGATTGTCGGTCCAGGCCCAGACCCTCTCGGGGAAACGATCAATCTCCATGCGGACATTCCATCCGCCGTCGTCGATAAAGGCTCCGACGGCATGGGCACAGACGGAAAAGAAGATTGCAAAAACGAAGGCTGCTTTCACAGCGCGGTTACGCGCGATCCAGTCGCGCACCGGGTAGAGAGAGAACGAAAGCATCGGTGCCAGGTCAGCGAGTAACCGAGGCCCGTAGGTATAGCCTCCCCACCACATGAACCACTTGCTGTAGAGCAGGAGAGTCAGCAGGGCACCGATGCTCAGACTACGAAGGATCGCGTCTCCATGTCTGCGCCACGACCGAATGAGCGCCCACACCGAAAAGATGTAGATCGGCGAGTAGACGAGCAACCCTCGGCCGGGACTGACCAACAGCCCGCTCAGGCCTTGCAGCATCGGAGTGCTCCAGAACTTCTCTCCCGATCCCAGTTGACTGTGTAGCGGATCCCCGAAGTACGTGTAGTTGTACACCAGCTGGAAGACAACCGGCGGAAGCCCGCCGAGGGCGAGCAGGTACGCGCGCCGGCGCTGCTCCAAGGCCACACACACTGCGAGGGGCGCTGCCACCAGAGCATCGGTGGGGCGACAGATGACAGCAAACGCCAGCGACAACCCTGTGAAGGCGAGCCAGGAGGCTTGTGCCCTGCTTCGCAGTGCTCCGTACAAGGCGGCGCTGAGTGCGAGTTGACTTGGCCCATGCTGCCAGAGCGCCTGGCTGCTGACACTGAGACTGCTCGTTGCCAGCGCATAGATGAGGGTGATCGCCAATGCCATTGAGTTTGTGGTCACCCTGCGCAAGGCGAAGTACAGGATCACTGCAGAGAGAGCGACGATCGCAGCGGCGGAGAACTTCTCGAGCGTCTCGAAGATCGGGTGGTCAGCAGGGAGACCACCGAGCACTGATGGCAAGTACAGAGGTGTGATGAGGAGAGCTCCGGCAACGGGATATAGCGAGACATAGTGATCGCCCGAGCGTGCAACATAGTAGGGAAGTCGCAGGTCACCGCCCCGCAGCGGATTGAAAACGTGTCCCCTGGGAAGCTCTTCGTAACGTGAGCCACCAGGCGTGTACAAGAAGGGGAACTCGTCCAGGTCGAAGTCTCCCTCGCGAAGAAGACTGATGGGCAGGTATCGGACCGGCAAGGTATCACCGCTCCAGAGCGTCTTGCCGTTGGCGAGGTAGAGGACAAAGAGCAGGGAGAAGAGCAAAAGCCCTGAGTGATGCAAGAGGGCCGTTGACGCCGGCCGCCCTCTCTTGAAGATCACCGTGCCTGCGATGAGCGTGACGAGCGACATCGCGGCCGCGGTGAGTCTTCGGTCACTGCCGGTGATCGCGAGGCTAGCGACGGTGAGCGAATACCCGCCGTGAGAGAGCACGAGGAGGACATGGACGGCCACGATCGAGCCACCAATGAGGCACAGCGCCCGGAGCGGATGTAGACCCGTCCGGAGATAGCCACCGAGGCTCACGAGACAGCATTGTACCGAACCACGCACCACAGTCCGCTTACGGCATCCTTCCAGCCGATCTTCTTGCCTTCGGCGTACGTTCTGCCCCGGTAGGAAATCGGCACTTCATAGATGCGGCAACCGCGGGCGGCGATCTTGGCCGTCACCTCCGGTTCGAAACCAAAACGATTCTCCCTCAGGTCGAGACCCTGCAGAATTTCCCTTCGGAAGGCCTTGTAGCAGGTCCAGACGTCGGTCAGGTTGAGATTCGTCAGCATGTTTGAAACCAGGGTGAGGATCCTGTTGGCCACGGAGTGCCAGTAGAAGAGGACGCGGTGGGGACCACCGAGGAAACGCGATCCATACACTACATCCGCCAAGTTGCGCTCGATGGGATCAATGAGCTGGACGTATTCCTGTGGATCGTACTCGAGGTCAGCATCCTGAACGATGACGATCTCCCCGCGCGCTTCCGCGAAACCGCGGCGGAGCGCAGCTCCCTTGCCGCGATTCTCTGGCTGGAAATAGATTCGGAGCATGAGCGGATCAAACGAGCGCCCCGTGGTCGGAAGCTTGATCACGCTCGCGCCCAGCGAGTCCTGCGCAATGCCCTGCAGGAGTTCCCGCGTGCCGTCGGTGGAGCCGTCGTCGACGACGATGATCTCTTTGTCGATCGCGACCGCGTGCACCATGAGGAGCACCTCCTCGATGGTGTGGCGTTCGTTGTAGACGGGAATGACGATCGACAGCTTCGGGCTTGGCGGCATCGCTACCCGGCCCGCGCTGTTCGCTTCTGAGCGATGGCGACGAGGCTTTGTCCGAACGGTGGAGCGGAAAGAGATTCGAGAGCCGCGAGCCAAGGAACGACCCACCGATCGTAAAGCTGAACATCACGACGCGATAGCGTGGTCTTTCGCAGGACTCTTCCCGCGATGAACCACGTCACCACACCAGGAAGGTTGAAATAATGCAGGGACTCGAGGGTGAAGCCAGCGCCCTCGAGCGACCCCCTGAGTGTCGAGGCAGTATAGCGACGGTGGTGGCCGAACTCCCGATCCAACGTACCGAAGAGCCTCGGACCCGCAGGCACGAAGATCAGTAGCCGGCCTTGTGGAGCAAGCCGGACGTCGAGAGTCCGCAGGAAGGTCGGGACATCTTCAACGTGCTCCAGGACATTGACCAATATGAAGCAGTCGGCAGCGACCGTGGCCGGCACCGCATCGACATGACCCTGAATCAACGTGACGCGAGGCTCCTGCGAGAACCTGTCCCGAAGCAGCGGAAAGAGGTTGGCGGCCGGCTCGACGAGGACCAACTGCTCGAGGTTGGGGTGTGCCAAAAGGAGTTCGGCGAAGGTCCCCACGCCTGCCCCAATTTCAACTGTCCGCCCGCCGAGGTACGGCGCAAAGCGCTTATAGATCCAACGATAGTAATTGCGTGCTCCTGCGAGCGCCTCGAGTTCCGTGCCGGAGTACACGAAGGAGTTGCCAGCCATGCGAGTTAGAGTGCCCGATTCGGCCGCGGAGTCGCAACGCCGCTGGAGCAGTCGCGACTCCATTTCATCACGGCTCGATTGTCGCATAGCGAAGCGGCCTCGGCCGGGCCTGTTCAAGCAACGGTGGGGAGCCGGCGGGGTAGCTCCGCACGGCGTTCACTGCGGTGCCTGCCCGGGCCGCCACCGAGCAGTTTCGGTTGGACGCGCTATGCCCATCAGTTGGCACAAAGTGGTACTGTCAAGCCGACGCTTCTAAGTGTGGACGCCCCCGTAGCTCAGGTGGATAGAGCAGCAGTTTCCTAAACTGCGTGCCGGGTGTTCGAGTCACCCCGGGGGCACCACCTTTGGACACGGCAGACCCCGCCGCTTACACCGTGTAGCGTGGACCTGAGAATCCTGCCCTCACCCAGGTTAATCGTCTGATACCCCCGCCCTGGAGAAGGTGTAGGCTGACGGAAGGCGTTGGGCTGAGGTATTACGTTTCCCGACGCTACCCCTTCTCGACCCGCTTCGAGACGGATTGTGCTGCTCGGTCACGGCCGTCTTGGTGTCGCTCTCTCCTGTCCGTGAACGGCGAGTCATGTCGCGAGAGCCAGCCGGAGCCCGATAAACGTACCAGGCGTCCGTCGAAGACGCTGAGAAAGGCGAACACGAATGAGCAAGGAAGACGCGATCGAGGTCGAGGGCAAGGTAGTCGAGCCGCTGTCCAACGCGATGTTTCGCGTCGAGATGGAAAACGGTCACAGGGTCCTCGCCCACGTGTCGGGCAAGATGCGGATGAATCACATCCGAATTCTCCCCGGCGACCGGGTCACGATGGAGCTGTCGCCCTACGATCTCACCCGCGGTCGGATCACCTACCGGTTCAAGTAGCGAAGATCCGAGAGCGGGTGGCTTCGGGCTTCCATCCCCGGGCGTAAGCAGATCTGGCAGAACGCATCACGTTGCCGTTTCTTACGCGGCAGGTCGAGGTGTCGGCCGCGAGGCGACCGAGATGGGGAGTTGCCCGCGTGTTACCGTACTGGCGATGATCGTCAGTACCGAATACCGTGATCTCGACACGCCGACAGGTCCCATGCGGACGCACGTGTACACGCCCGTCTATCCGAAGGGGTCCACACGCTACCCGGGGCTGCTGCTCTATCCGGAGATCTATCAGCAGACAGGGCCGATCCATCGTCTCTCGATGCAGTTCGCGGGTCACGGGTACGTGGTGATGGCGCCCGAGATCTACCACGAGCACGAGCCACCGGGGACGGTGCTTGGGTACGACACCGCGGGCACCGACAAGGGCAATGCCTACAAGCAGAAGACGAAGCTTTCGACTTTCGACAACGACGCGGCTGTCGTCATCCGCGCCCTCGCCGAGCATCCCGCGTGCAACGGACGCATCGGGGCCGTCGGGTTTTGCATCGGCGGCCATCTCGCGTTCCGGGCGGCGCTGCAGCGCGAGATCCTGGCGGCCTGCTGCTTCTATCCGACGGACCTCCAGGGCGGTATCCTGGGCGAGGGCAGAGCTGGCGACACCCTGGCCCGGGCGCACGAGAGCCGGGCCGAGTTGGTCATGATCTGGGGCCGGCAGGATCCCCACATCCCCGACCCTGCCCGCGCGACGATCTACAAGGCGCTCCTCGACGCCGGGCTCCTGTTCAGCTGGCACGAGTTCAATGCCCAGCACGCCTTCACGCGGGACGAGGGCCCGCGCTACGATCCGGAGGCGGCCCGCCTCGCGGTGGGCATCGCTCTGGCTCTCTTCAAGCGGTCACTGTAGCGCCCTGGTGTAGTTTCCCCGCGAGGCGCGCCATTCTTCTCACGGTTGACTCGTGTCCGTCCGCCTGCCACACTCATGGGTGATCGCTTGGCCTCGCTCGTCGTAACCGATGCGTACCCGTTATTACTGAAAGGTCGTGCCGTGTCCCGTGTGGCCCGCGTGCTCGTCGTCGACGACGAGCCGCTCATCCTGGAGATGCTCACGGACTTCCTCGCCGACCAGGGCTATGAGGTCGTGGGCGCGCATGGCGCTGCGGATGCCTTCACCATGATGGAGGTCTCGCCCCCCGATGTGCTGCTGCTCGATATCACCTTGCCGCTCGTGGACGGGATGACCGTCTTGCGGCGGGTGCGTGCGCTGTACCCTCATCTGCGCGTGGTCATGGTCACGGCAAACGTTGACGAGGAGGTGGCCAGGGACGCGCTGCGGCGAGGCGCCTTCGACTATGTCGTCAAGCCATTCGACTTCGCCTACCTGGCACGCGTGGTGGGGGCCGCCGTCGGGCAGGGTGGAGGCTGAGGCGTCCGCGTCGTTGACACGACGTCCCGCCGCCCGGACACTAGAGGGCCCATGCCGTCGCTCGCATCCTTCTCGTCCCCGATCCATGTCGAGTTTCCCGCGGGCGGCGGTCACGCGTGAGCGAGGGCGGCCCCGTCCAGATCGTGGTCACGCCCGGCTCGGGCGCGGGGCGCGCCATGGGGACGGCGCGGCGCCTGGGGCGGGCGCTGGAGCGCCGGGGACGGGCGGCCCGCATCGAGTCGTTCTCCGATCTCGACCGCCTCACGGAGTGGGCGCGCACGTGCACGCGCGAGTTTGACGTCATCGTCTGCATCGGCGGCGACGCCACGATGAGCGCGGCCGCCATGGCCGCCATGCGGCTGGATGTGCCCTTCGTGCCGGTCCCGAACGGGTTCGGCAACATCTTCGCGGGCGTGTTCCGCCATCCGCAGAAAGTACGGGGCGTCCTGCGCCTGCTGGAAAACGGCGAGCTGCGTCGTGTCGATGTCGGCGTGGCGAAGGGCGCGTCGACCGAAGAGGTCTTCCTCTCGCACCGCAGCTACGGCTTTCTCGAGCAGATCCAGGAGATGGCCGAACACGGACGCCGGCAGCCGAAGCGCCGTCTCCTCCGGTTGCTGTGGTACGTGCGCGTGGCGGGCGCCTTTCTGTTCACGGAGCGGCTGTCGGCCTTCGCGCTCGAGATCGATGGCAAGCCGGTGACGGAGGACGCGGTGCTCATCACGGTCGCCAACGTGGAGACGTACCGGGGTTTTCTCGCGCTCACGCCCACGGCCTCGCCGATCGACGGGCTCTTCGACGTCTGCGTGATCCCACGCGTACCGACGGTCATCCTGCTCTTCCGTTTGCTCCGAGTTATGCTGTTATTTTATTTTCGATGGCGCGGAGTGATCG
>JBKKCN010000055.1:0-2636 GCA_046712525.1 Candidatus Rokuibacteriota bacterium | reverse complement strand
CGGATGCGCTGCGCTTCCTCGGCGAGGTTCACCAGATCGAAGTACACGGCGAACGCCGACGCCGTGGCCCGGGCCGCCTCGACGGAGAGGGCCGCCACCTCAGCGGCCAGATCCCCGCCGGCCGTTTCGGGCGAAGAACGCCGCGCCTTGGCCAGCGAGCGAATGCGCTCCTCGGTCTCGAAGAGATCGGCGGACTCCTGGGTGCGGAGCACGTCGCCCAGCGCCTCGCCGAGCAGGTGGATGGTGGCCGAGAGATCCAAGCGATCGAGCCCTCCTCGATGCCGGCGACTCGGTGTCCGGTCTCGGCGGTGAGGGCCGGTGTTCGGGGGGAATCCCCTGCCTGCCACGTCGCAGGAGAGATCATCCGGTACGCCGATCCTTAGCGCGCGCGCCCGGCGAAGTCAAGGCATGTCCGAACTTGGCACTTCTCCTTGACACGGTTGTGGTCGATATGGGAGTCTCGCCAGGACTCGGCCCAGCGCCGGTAATGCCGGCCCTGAAACCCGTCTCGATCCGATGTTTTCTTCGCGAGGATGCCGTCCCCAACTACGTGGACCAGAAGGGAGAGCGAGGATGCTCATGGATGACGCCGGCCGCCCTGCCACCGCCCCCGAGGGCAATCGCCGCGACTTCCTGAAGCGCGTGGGACTGGGCGCCGCCGCGGCGGCCGCGGTGACCCAGGGCGCCGGGACGCGGCGGGCAGCGGCGCAATCCCCGTCGTCCTATCCCGACTGGATTCCACCGAGCCCAAAGACACCGAAGCGCGGCGGAACCATCACCCGCGCCTCCGCCTGGGACCCGCCCGTCCTCGATCCCCGCCTCACGAATTCCGTCGGCCTCTTCCAGATCGCGTCCCTCGTCGCCAGCCGGCTCGTCCGCTTCCCGCTCTCCGACGAGGCCCCGAATACCGCCGACCTCACGCTCAAGGGCGACCTCGCGGAATCCTGGACGGGCAGCACCGACCAGCGCGTGTGGACCTTCAAGCTGCGCCATGGCGTCAAGTGGCACAACGTGGCGCCGCTCAACGGCCGGGAGCTGGTGGCCGCGGACATCAAGTACTGCTTCGAGCAGTATGCCAAGGAAGGCGTGCAGGCGTTCACCTTCCAGGAGATCGAGGGGATGGAGACGCCCGACAAGCACACGGTGCGGATCCATCTCAAGACGCCGAACACGATGTTCCCGCAGAACCTGGCGGAGGCCGTTTCGGTCATCTTCTCGCGCGAAGTCCTGGAAGAGGACGGCGACCTCAAGAAGCGCATGATCGGCACGGGCCCGTACACGCTGAAGGAGCACACCCGCAAGGTCCGGGCGGTGCTCGCGCGGCACGCCGACTACTTCGACAAAGGCCGGCCGTACTTCGACGAGTACGTCATCCTGTCCACGCCGGACGCGGCCACGCGTACCGCGGCGTTCCGCACGGGGCAGAGCGACGTCATGTGGCTCGCCGGCATCGGCGAGGCGGACACCATCAAGAAGACCACCCCCGCCGCCGTCATCGAAGAGTACAAGTCCATGCAGACGCCGTTCGGCCTGGCCCTGGCCCAGGAGAAGCCGCCGTTCAATGACGTGCGCGTGCGGCGCGCGATCTCCATGGCCATCGACCGCCAGAAGCAGGTCGATACCATCTACGAGGGCCATGGCATCCTGGGCTGGGGCATCCCCTATATCTACTTCCAGGACAAGGCGCCAACGGCGGCGCAGCTCGGCCCCTACTGGCAGTACCGCCCGGCGGAGGCGAAAAAGCTCCTGGCCGAGGCCGGCCATCCGAACGGGTTCGAAACGACGCTCTTCTACTACGAGTACTTCCCGCAGATGTCGTCCCAGGTCCAGCTCGTCCAGTCGGACCTCAAGAAGAACCTGAACATCAACGTCAAGATCACCAAGCTCGACTACACGACGTTCTACGGCCGCTACGCCGAGGGCAAATGGGATGGGATGGCGTGGGGCTTCAAGACCGGCTATGCCGTGGGACTCGACGAGCAGACGTATCAGTACATGCACTCGAAGTCGACGAAGAACTACTTCCGCTTCGCCGACCCCGTCATCGACGACCTCTGCGCCAAGCTCCGCCAGACGCCGGACAAGGCTGAGCAGCGCGTCATCACCAAGAAGATCTTCGATCGGGAGCACGACCAAGTCTTGCGGATGTGGATGCCCTACGACGGTGGGTTCCTGCTCTTCCAGCCCCACCTCCGGAATATCGGCGCCCTCGCCATGCGCCGCACCGACGGCTACGGCGCCTCGACGGTCGCGCGCATCTGGAGCGAAAAGTAGCCGCGGCGGCCTGACGCGCGGCGGAGGCGGGTGCTATGTACAAGTACATCCTCCGGCGGCTCTTCCTGGCGGTGCCGGTCCTCGTCCTGTCGTCGCTGATCGTCTTCTCGCTGATGCGGGTCATGCCCGGCGACGCCCTGACGGCGCTGATGGGCGAGTCCGGCAATGTCAGCGCCAAGGACATGAAGAAGCTGCGCGCCGACCTCGGGCTCGACCTCCCCTACTATCAGCAGTACTTCATCTGGGTCCGGCAGATGGTCACCTTCGACCCGGGATACTCCATCTTCACCAACGAGCCGATCGCGGTGGCGCTCACGAAGGCCATTCCCGTCACCGTCGAGCTGGCGGTGCTCGCGATGATC
>JBKKCN010000054.1:0-2718 GCA_046712525.1 Candidatus Rokuibacteriota bacterium | reverse complement strand
GAAGTGCATGGCGTTGAAGCGGAGCGCGGTGCTCATGGCATTCCCCCTGATCGGCGTTGCGGGCTCCGGGATCGCGGGTCGGAATAGTTCAAATTCAAACGGTTTGTAATCCGCGGCCGGTGCGCTTGTCAAGCCGCACCGCTCAGCCCCGCATGCCCCCGTCGACCATCAGCGTGGTGGCGGTGACGAAGCTGCTCAGGTCCGACGCCAGATAGAGGGCGGAGTGCGCGACCTCTTCGGGGCGCGCGTGACGGGCGAGCGGGATCAGCTCGTCGAGCATCCGGGTGGCGTCGACGCCGGCGAGCCGGCTGATGCCTTCCTCGATCCGGAGCTGAAAGGCGTTGTCGATCGGGCCCGGATGCAGCGTGTTGACGCGGATGGAGCGCGGCGCCGCCTCCCGGGCAACTGTTCGCATCAGGCCAACTTGCGCATGCTTGGCGGTCACGTAGGCGACGGACCCCGGGGCGCCCATGGTCCCGACGACGCTGGAGGTGATGATGATGCTCCCGCCCGCGTTCATGCGCGGCAGGCCGTACTTGCAGGCGAGAAAGGCGCCGCGGACGTGCACGGCGAGCAGCGAGTCGAACACGTCTTCCGGGTACTCGGTGACCGGCGCCACCACGCCTTGGTTGCCCGCGTTGCTGAAGAGCACGTCGATGGCGCCGAACCGCGCGACCGTGCGCTCCACATAGTGGAGGGTGGCCGCGGCCTGGCTCACGTCGGCGGCAACGCCGTCGACGTGCGGGCTCGCGAGGTCGGTGACCGCGCGTGCGATGGCCGCGGCGTCGAGGTCGACGAGCATGACCTTCGCCCCTTCGTCGAGGAACAGCCGCGCGCTGGCTAATCCGACACTGCCGGCGCCGCCGGTGATCACGCAAACCCTGTTGTCCAGGAGTCCCATGCCGGGTCAGGCGCCTCGCATGATCACGCGCCCGGGGAGCGCGCCCGTATGATCGCCGCCGTCGACCACGACCTGGCCGTTGACGACGACGGTGGAGACGCCGACCGCGTAGCGGTGCGGGTCCGGGTAGGTCGAGCGGTCGGTGATTCGCGCCGGATCGAACACGGCCACGTCCGCCCACGCGCCGGCCCGCAGCAGGCCGCGATCCGGGAGGTCGAGCGCCCGGGCGGCGGCGCCCGTCATCTTGGCGATCGCCTGCTCGAGCGTGGGCAGCCGGAGATCGCGGACGCAGGGGCCCAGGATGCGTGCATGGGTGCCGTAGTAGCGTGGATGGGGCTTGCCCTGGCCGGTGACGCCGGAGGGCGCCAGCGCGTTGCCGTCCGAGCCCACCGTCACCCACGGCGCGCCCGTGATCGCGTGCACGTCGGCATCTGCCATCGACGTGATCAGGATGCGCGTCTCCCCTCGATCCGCCACGAGGTAGTCGGCGACGGCGTCGATGGCGTCGACGCCGCGGCTGCGCGCGATGTCGCCGAGGGTGCGGCCGGCGTGGTCGGGCAGGTGCGGCGAGATGGCCACCCGCACGACGTCCCAGGACGGGATGCGCCCGAAGTTGGTGAGCCCGTTCCGCGCGATGTCGTCGCGGATGCGGGTGCGCACGTCGCGGCGGCCGAGCCGCTCGAGCATCGCCGGGATGCCGGTTTCCATCACCCAGCGGGGGAGGAGGTTGCGCAAGGGATTGGTAGCGGTGTCATAGGGATAGGCGTCGCAGTCGACATGGAGCCCGCGGTGGCGCGCGGCCGCGATCTCACCGAGGAGCCGGGTGGCCCCGCCCCAGTTGTCGACGCCCGAGAGCTTCAGGTGCGCGATCTGGACGTGGACGCCGGTGGCCTCGGCGACGGCGATCGCCTCCCGCACGGCCTCGAAGCCCTGGTCGGCCTCGTCGCGCACGTGCGTGGAGTAGGCCGCGCCGTGGCGGCGCAGCACCCGGGCGAGCGTGTGGTTCTGGGCGGCGTCGGCGAAGTTGCGGGGCGCGGTGATTAGGCCGGACGAGAGCCCCCAGGCGCCGCGGGCGAGCGCCTCCTCGAGCAGGCGCTCCATCGCGGCCATCTCGTCCGCGGTGAGCGGGCGGTTCTCCAGGCCCGCCGTCATCAGCCGGAGCGTATTGTGGCCGACCTGGAGAATCACGTTCACCGAGGTGGGCGGAAAGCCGGTCGCATAGTCGGCGAACGTCGTTTCCTGGAAGGGCAGCCAGGTCGCGCTCGAGGCGAGGTACTCGCGGAGCATCGCCGCCTTGCCGGGCAGCGCCGGCGCCACTGAGAAGCCGCAGTTGCCCACGACCTCGAGCGTCACGCCCTGGCGGATCTTCGACTCGGCGCGCGGGTTGAGCGGCAGCGTGAAGTCCGAGTGCGTGTGGATGTCGATGAACCCCGGCGCCACGACCTGGCCCCGGGCGTCGATCACGCGGTGGGCCGGGCGGGCGGAGCGCGGCTCGATGGCGGCGATACGGCCCTCGCGCACGGCGACGTCGGCGTCACGGCCGGGGCCGCCGCTGCCATCGATCAGGTGTCCACCGCGGATCAGCAGGTCGTCCATGGATCAGCCGGCATCGTATCATCGAGTCATGTCGAGCGCGGCGGTCCCGGTCTGACGCGCCTCGTGCCCGCATGACCTCTGGGGCGCCCTGACGGCGGCGGGACTGCTCGTGGGGCTGCCGGCGGCCCTCGCCTTCAACCTGGTATCGACCGGTTCATCGAGGGGCTGACAGGGGCGAACGACGGTAGCGCGCCAAACGAGGACTGGGAGGACCCATGGCT
>JBKKCN010000053.1:0-2737 GCA_046712525.1 Candidatus Rokuibacteriota bacterium | reverse complement strand
CATCTGGCCTCTACACCGAGGATCCCTACGCTTGGACCTGGCCGCTGGGCGCTGCTTTGAAGCTGACGGTCACGGCGACTAACCTGGACCTTCCTAACCTCCGTGCCAGGGCTGCGCAGATCATGAACCGCATGGGGGGGACCAGCGCGTTCGGGCCGGATGCCGTCGCACGACAACAACAGCGCCTGCGGCGCCTGAACCTACAATGTACCCACCGCAAGTTGCTCGTCAGCGCATCCTTCCAAGCCATGCGCGAGCTTATCGGTGAGTTAGTGGCGGCCGAAGCCATTGATCCTGCCGCGGTCCCGTTCATCCTTCATCGCGCGGCGGCCTTTCCCAGCAGAGTCAGCACCCCGGCGCCTGCACCGCGACCGCTCGGCGTGCCGAGCGCAGAAATCGCCGACATCTACCGATCCACCGACAGCGCCGAATGGCGAACCAGGGCCGAGCAGGATGCAGTGCGGCCCACAGTGGCGGGCCATGTCGTGCTGGCTGCCACTGCCTTTCATCGACGACGCCACTTCAGGGATGAGTGGAATGTCCAACAGTACTTCGGACCGGATACTGGCGGGGCCGGGGACGACTTGCTTAGTCAACTCCACAATTTACCCGCGGTTCTTGTCGTCGACAGGATTCTTCCTCTTTATGAAGGTCTCGCGCCGGCAGCTGTGGTTCGTCCGCAGCCGGATGGTTCCGGCGCAGTCGATCCCTACATGGTGACGCTATGTTCGCGCGTAGCAGCAACGCTCGGGTGGCGACCTGCCGCGCGGGACGCCTTCACGTACCTCGATGCCAATGACCACGTCGTAGCGCGGACACTCTATTGGCGGGACGGCGCTGTGCCTGGCGGTCCGGCTGACAGCGCTGTTTTCCGGTATGGTTACGCTTTGATTGTGACGGAGGATCGGGCGGACGATATCCGACCATACGTGGGAACGAGTCACGTATCTAGAGCTTGGCGCCAGACCATCAACCACGAAGAAGAAAACAGTCTGATAGATTGCGGCAGCCGCGTGGAAGCCGTACCCGGCTTCACGCGCGCGCGTTAGCCTCGTCCCATCACGGATTTGTGGTAGACATCCGCTGCTGATAGGGACCGATCACGCTCACCGCGGTGCCCAGACTCTTGAGTCCGCGCCGCTCCGCGAGCGTCGAGAAGGGCGGATTCAGCATCGACGCCGCGTACTCCGCGTTGTCGCGCATCGCGTCCAGGCGCTGGAAGGTGCCGCCCACCGGCTTGAGCGTGTAGTCCTGGCCGACGCGCAGACCGTTGACGAGCAGCATCGTGCGCAAGACGAGCGCGTAGGCGGTGTTGGGCGCGTCCACGATGACGGTCTTGCCGCGCAGGTCGCTGACGGCGCCGATGGATGGCTGGACGAAGAGCTCGTTCATGCCCGTGTCGCCACCCATCACGACGACGACGTCGGCGCCCGCCGTCTCCACCATCGCCACCGCATTGTCGACACCGGCGTGGGCGATCTCGAGGTCGCCCCTGGCGAGGCCGCCCCGCAGCTCACCCGAAGTCTGCGTGAACTGTAAATCGACCGTGAGGCCATGACGCGCGAACGTGGACTGCGCCTGGGCCGCGAAGAAGGGCAGATTCTGGAAGCCGGGGAAGACCTTCACGCGCAGGCGCGAGGACTCCTGCGCCATCGCAAGGGTGGCGATCGCAACCACCACGACGAACACGAGTCCTGCACGTCTGGCCATGGCAACTACGCGGACGGAGCAGACCTCTCAGGCCCTGCGCTTGCGCCACATCGCCGCGCCGATTCCGAGCAAGCCGAGACCAAGGAGCACCAGCGACGCAGGTTCCGGAACGTCGGCCGGAGGAACAGTCGAGGTGGGCTCGAACGCCGTCCGCGTGACCCCGCCGCTGTTGATGACCGAGACGAATCCCGGCTGAAAGTTGGTTGCGTTGGTTTGGATTAGCAGAACCAGGCTGGCTTCAGCAGGGTTGACTTCGAAGCCCGGCGTCGGAAAGTTGAAACCGACGACCTCGCCGAAGAGGTCGCGGTCGAAGGTGAGGGGGTCCTGCGTGCCGTTCTGGAAGAAGCCGCCGGGGCAGGTAGCGCAGGAGATGGCCGCGCCGTTAATGACGAACCACACATCGGTGATGAACTCGGCGAACGACGAGGCCGTCAGCCGGTGAACCAGGTTGGTCGCGCTGTCGTTTTTCACTTGGTAGTAGAAGTCCAAGAAGCCTGCCTCAGACCGCCGGACGGCAGAGGCGACGTCGACGACCAGGTTGGCGGCGCCGATGTCCTCGTAGAAGACCGAAGCCAGCTCGGTTCCACCGGGGAACACAATGCCAACGGCTGGGACAACGGCACCGGGCGCGAGCGGTGAGGCCTCCGACCTCGGCGCTCCGAACGTCAGCGCGGCGACCACCAGGATCGGCACGATAACCGTTCTCATCTTGCTCCAGCTCATGATCTGCACCCTTTCGGTCAGTCGTACGTCGTTCAGCAGGGATGGGTGCATGGCCAGTGCCACATGCCTGAAGTGAGGGGATTCGTCGCATCGAACCTTCGACACGCCTTCGACTGATAACAAACCCGACGCACTGACTGAAATCCCACAAATCGAGGCAGTAGTTGCGGTCGCGGCTTGGAGGAACTGTCAGTCGAGTTGACAATGTCGACCAGGTCGGACCAGCCGCCTGTCACATCACGGGGCCGATGATCCACGGCGCGAACTCCTCCTCACCCACGCCCGACAGCTCGCTCTTGCTGCG
>JBKKCN010000052.1:0-6197 GCA_046712525.1 Candidatus Rokuibacteriota bacterium | reverse complement strand
TCGCAGACCGCCGCCGTGAGCCAGAGCGTCGTGGCAGGATTCGGGATCACTGGATATGCGCTGGCGCTGCGCGGAATCCGTGACATCGTGGCGGCGAAGAAGTAAGGCCGACGGAGGATCACATGGCTGACCGCCTCATCTCCTGCGACGATCACATGGACCTCAGCCAGCTGCCTGCGGATCTGTGGACCTCACGGCTGCCGGCTTCACTGCTCGATCGCGCGCCGCACGTCGAGGAGCGGGACGGACAGGCCGTGTGGGTCTGCGACGGCAAGGTCTGGGGCCGCTGGGACGGCAAGCCGCCCGTGACCGGCTCGGCGCGTCCGATCAAAGCGCTCTACAACGCCTTCGACCGCGCCGCCATCTACGACCAGAGCGCGCGCCGCCCAGCCAATCCGGAGCTGCGTCTCGCCGACATGGACCGCGACGGCGTCGAGACCCAGGTGATCTTCGGACCGATCTTCCAGATCTCGACCGACGATCCCGTCCTGCGCTCCACTTGTTACCGCGTCTACAACGACTGGCTGCTCGATTTCTGCAAGGCGGCGCCGGATCGGCTCATCGGCCTGCCGATGCTGCCGGAGACACCCGAGGCCGCGCTCGCCGAGCTCGAACGCCTCATCGCGAAAGGCGGCGTGCGCCAGGTCAATCTGATGATTGCCAACGTCAACCCCAAGCTCGACGACCCGGCGTGGGAGCCGCTCTGGCAAACCCTCGAGGACAGTGGCGTCATTCTCTCGTGGCACATCACGGTGTTCGTCGGCAAGCCGGGCGATCGTGTCGCCGGCAAGGCAGCGAGCGTCTTCGAGAACACCAAGTTCTTCCTCGCGAACTTCCTCGATCCCTTCGTCGACCTCTTCGCGTGGGGCATTCTCGAGCGGCACCCGAAGCTCCGCATGGTGATGGCCGAGGCCGGCACCGGATGGCTGCCGTGGCTCGTCCAGGAGCTCGACTACCGCCACTGGCGGCTCTGGGAGGCCAAGGAGTTCTGGGCCGACAAGGGCGGCAGCGCCCTCGTCACGAAGCCGAGCGACCTCTTCAAGCGGCAGATCTATGCAACCTTCCAGGAAGACCACGTGGCGATGTCGCTCATTCCGTTCTTCGGCGACGGCCACCTGCTGTGGGCGTCGGACTATCCCCACCCCGACAGCGTCTGGCCCAACTCTCGAGACGCGATCGAGCGGCAGATGCGGCACCTGTCGCCGGAGATGCGCCGCAAGCTGACTCACGACAATGCGGCCGCGCTCTACGGGCTGGGCGGAGGCTAAGCCGCGGTGGGGCTGGAACTAGTCGATGACCATGGAGGATAAGCCATGACCCAGACACCGCAACTTCGTCCCCTCGGCGCAGCGCTGGGAACCGAGGTCCTCGGGATCGATCTGTCGAAGCCGCTCGATGCAGGCACCTTCGCCGGGATTCAAGCGGCCTTTGCCGAGCACCCGGTGCTGGTCTTCCGGGATCAAAATCTGGAAGCGCCCGAGCTCGCCGCCTTCGGCCGCCGCTTCGGTGCGCCCCGCCCGCACGCGCTGACCAAGTATCGGCACGCCGATTGTCCCGAAGTTTCGTGGCTGACCAACGTGGAGGAGACGGGCCAGATCGACTGGTACGGCGTCAAGCGCGCCACCGAGTGGCACACCGATTCGACGTTCGAGAACGCGCTGCCGCTGCTGGCCATGTTGCACGCGAAGGAGGTGCCCTCGGAGAAGGGCGGCACCATGTTCGCCGACATGCGAGCGGCCTGGGACGCCTTGCCCGAAGCACGCAAACAGCTCCTGTCCGGCCTCACCGGCCTGCACGGCCGCAGCACCGGTCCGGCCGGCGAGCGCCTGTATGGCGACGACAAGGGCGTGACCGAGAAGAAATATCAGGAAGTGCGGTGGCCCGCGGTCACGCGGCATCCGGTCAGCGGACGGTCGATCCTGTTCGTCAATCCCATGCACACGCACGGTTTCGCCGGCATGACGCAGGAGGAGGCGTGGCCGCTGATCGAGGAGCTCGCCGCGCACGCGACCCAGGAGCGCTTCGTCTACTATCACCGCTGGCGCGTCGGCGACGTCCTGATCTGGGACGAGCGCGCCACGATGCACCGCGGCGCCGGCGACTACCGGCCGGACGAGCGCCGGATCATGCTGCGCACGATCGTGTACCCGAACTGAGGGCGCACTCGGCAAGGAGCTCGCGAATGACGAACGGATCCGTTCTGTACCGGCAGCACGACAGCATCGTGACCCTCAAGCTCAACCGGCCCGAGACCCTCAACGCCATGAACGAGGCGATGATGGGCGAGATCGAGCGCATCCTCATCGAGCTCGAGGCCGACACCGCCGTGAGAGCGGTCGTCCTCACCGGCGCCGGCCGGGCGTTTTCGTCGGGCGGCGATCAGAAGCGCGACGGCGCCGCCGTCCCTCCCTCGTTCTTCGAGGGCGATCCCGGAGGAGCGCTCATCGAGCGCCTGAACCGCTGCATCCTTCGCATGCAGCGGCTCCAGAAGCCCATCATCGGCAGCATCAACGGCGTGGCCGCGGGAGCCGGCATGAACATCGCGCTGGCCACCGATCTGCGCATCGCGTCCGACACCGCGCGTTTCGGTGAGGTCTTCGCGCGCGTGGGTCTCGTGCCGGACGGCGGGGGGACATACTTCCTGCCGCGCCTCGTCGGCACGGCCAAGGCCATGGAGATGATTCTGCTCGCCGACATCATCGACGCGCAGGAGGCGCTGCGGATCGGCCTCGTGAACCGCGTGGTGCCCGCGGAGCAGCTCGAGCAGGAGACACTGAAGCTCGCCGAGCGGCTGGCCCAGGGTCCGACCGTGGCGTACGGGCTGGCCAAGACGGGACTCTACCAGGGACTCGGCATGTCGCTCGAGGACGTCCTGAACCTGGAGGCGCGCAACCAGGCGATCGCGGCCCGCACCCCGGACCGCGCGGAAGGCGTGGCCGCCTTCCGCGAGAAGCGGCCGCCGAGCTTCACGGGGCGTGCGGGGTCCAGTCCTGCCTGATGAGAGTGAGCGACAGTTACTCTGCAGGCACGAGCGCCGGAGCGCCCTTGCCCTTGATCATGAACACCACGAATTTCGCGGGCTTGGTACTGCTTGCGTTCCGGTCAACGACATGCACATCGTTGGGGCCTTCGTAGAAGGTCTGTCCTGCTGTCAGTGTGACTTCTTTTCCACCCTTCAGCTGCATCACGACGGAGCCCTCCAGGACGTACACAATCGCATGGGCATTGTGTCGGTGGCTCGGGCTCGACCCGCCGGGCGCATGCTCGACGGTGATCGTCAGAACTTCCTTGCCGGGCTGCTCCGGAAGATCTTTCGACATGAGCGACGTGACCTTGGGCGCCTGAGCCATCGCCGTACCGGTCATGAGGCATAGCAGAGCCAACGCAAGGAGTGTGGTCGTCATGGTCGCCTTTCGTTCGTCGCCCGATCAGGCTTTTGTTTGTGAGCGGCGGATCCATTCGTCGAGACCGATGCGGCCGAAGCGCGCTTCGCCCAGCGGCACGAGCGAGCGCTCCTCGACGCGGCCGCCGAAGTATCGGGCCTCGGGGTCACTCACGACCGTACGCGGGTCGCCGAGCGCCTTCAGATAGCGGGCGATGATCTCGCTGAGCGGTGCTCGTTCCGGGCCGGCGATTTCGACGATGCCGCTTCGTGGCGCCGCGAGCGCCACATCGTCCGAACCAGGCGACCGCAGCAAATGCTAGTCGCGCCGCTGAGGAATCCCGGTTCATCGACGCGTCCGACCCTTTCGGATGTAGGATTGCGGGCGTGATTCACCGGCCCTCTCACTTGCCGAGAGTGTGGACCTGGGCGGCGACCGTGCGCGGACCACGATGCTCTGTAGGTGTGCCGTCCAGATTGGAGGCCACGCGCGGCGCGTGGCGAATGGCTCGTGGGACGCCGCATAGCTGGACGTAGAGGAGGTGGTCATGCTGGAAGGGAAAACGCGCATCCCGCCCGTCGACGTCGCGACGCTGTCCGGACGATCTGCGCGAAACGCTCGAGGAACAGCGCAAGCTCCGCGGCGCGCCGCTCCATCCCTACCTGTTCTACGCGCGTAACCCCGCGTACTTCCGCGCCGCGAAGGCGATGTGGGCCGCCCTCCAGCAGGAGACGAAGCGCGTGCCAGTGACGCTGAGGGCGCTGCTCAACCGTCGCGTCGCCTGGTGGAACGGTTGCGAGTTCTGACAGGACGCCAATGCTGCCGTCGGCAGCAGGAACGGTATCGCGACGGAGAAGCTCGAGGCGCTCCTCAGCGATTATGCGACGAGCCCGCTCTTCAGCCACGCGGAGAAGATCGCGCTCGAATACGCCGACGCGATCACGGACACCCGGCGCGACGTCGACGACGAGCTGTTCGCGCGCATGCAGCGATACTACGATGACGACACCATCGCGGAGCTGACGATGATCATCGCGTGGGAGAACGCATCCTCGCGCTTCAACCGGGCATTCCGCATCCCATCGCAAGGGTTCTGGAAGCCATGACCGCGCGCTACTAGGCGACCAGCGCGGGCGCCAGGGCACGTTCGCCCACGGACGAGCCGAACATGATGCGACCTCCAGAGAAATTCCTTGACACGCCGGTCGTCCGCGCTGTACGTGGGGCGGAACGGGCGAGAGGCCGGTCCGCCGGCGTGCTGCAACCTCGCAGGAGGGGCCGGGCCTTGAGAACGGGTGTTCCGTCAACCCAACGATGACCAGCACCTCCGCGCGCAAGCCGAGGCCGCCCCGCGGCTATTTGGCGGTCATCCGCACGATCGACAGGTTCACCGAGCTCACCGGCTACCTGTTCGTGATCGTGATCGTTCCCCTGATCCTGGCCAATGTCGTCGAGGTCTTCGCCCGCTACGTGCTCAGGTCTCCGACCATGTGGGCCCTCGATGTCACGACGATGTCCTACGCGACGCTCTTCATGCTGGGCGCGTCGTTGGCGCTGCTCAAGGGTGCTCACGTGCGTACCGACATGCTGTGGGAGCGGTTCTCGGACCGACGGAAGGGCATGATCGACAGCCTGGCCTTCATGGTGTTCTTCCTGCCCACCATGGCGGTGCTGTTCTTCATCTCCATCGACGATTTCCTCTACTCGATCTCGATCGACGAGCGCTCCAGTTCCGGCGCCTGGACGCCGATCTTGTGGCCGCTGCGCGGCGTCATTCCGCTCACCGCCTTCATGCTGTTCGTGCAGGGCATCTCCGAGCTCATGAAGAGTCTCTGGGCCTGGCGAACCGGCGAGTTCCTGACCGTGCACGAGAAGATCGAGGTCTGAGGCCATGGGTGTCACCGAGGCCCTCGGATTCGTCATGCTCCTCGGCATGATCGGCGTCATCTTCATCGGGTTCCCGATCTCGTTCACGCTGCTGTTTCTCGCCCTGGTGTTCGGCGGAGTCGGATTGGGCTGGGAGCAGACCTTCAATCTCGCCTATCTCCAGATCTGGGGCACGATGAAGGACGAGATCTTCCCTGCCGTGCCGCTCTTCATCTTCATGGGTTTCATGACCGAGCAGGCCGGGCTCATGGAGCGGCTGTTCGGGGCGCTCAGGAGCATGCTCGCCGCGGTGCGCGGCTCACTCTATCTGGCGGTGCTCCTGACGGCGACCATCTTCGCCATGGCCACGGGCATCGTGGGCGCGGCGGTGACGGTGCTTGGCATCATGGCCGCCCCGATGATGATCAAGTCCGGCTATGACGCTCGCCTGTCGGCGGGCGCGATCGCCGCCGGCGGCACGCTGGGCATCCTGATTCCGCCCAGCATCATGCTGGTGGTGATGGGCCCGGTCATGGGCGTGCCCGTCAATCTGCTGTATTCGGCGGCGTTCGGTCCCGGGTTCTTGCTCGCCACCTGCTATATCGCTTACACGCTCGTCCGCAGCTTCATCAACCCGAAGCTGGGGCCTGCCATGACCATGGAGGAGCGCAGGGCCGCCTACCACGACATGACGACGGAGAAGGTTCGCCTTCCCGTGGTGCTGTTGGGTCTGGCCTGCATGATGGCGATGATCTATCTTCTGGCGGACGCGGTCCTGGGCAGGCTGGGGGTGCCGTCGCTCGCCGTCGGTGTCGGCCCGCTCGCGGTGTCCGGCGTCGCGCTCGTACCGGCGGCGGCGACGGCGTATCCCTATTTTCGCAACCGCTACTTCCGCGCCATCGTGCTCGGCGTCGCGCCGCTGAGCGCGCTCATCGGATTCACGCTCGG
>JBKKCN010000051.1:0-6026 GCA_046712525.1 Candidatus Rokuibacteriota bacterium | reverse complement strand
AACGGGGGTACTGAGCATGGAGACGCGGACCGACGTGGCCACGCAGATAGACGAGCGACGGCCCGAGTGGCTGGCGCTCGTGAGCGAGATGATCAAGCGCCCGAGCGAGAATCCGCCCGGCGATGTGCGCAAGGTGACTGCCCACATCGCCGACTGGCTGCGGGAGCGCGGGCTGCCGCCGCGGGTCATCGAGTCGCGACCCGAGGAAGGGCTCGTGAACCTCGTGGTCACGGTGGACGGCGCCGGCCCCGGCCGGCACGTGATCCTCAACGGCCACACCGACACCTTTCCCATCGGTGACCGCTCGCAGTGGACGATGGATCCCTTCAGCGGCTCCGTGGCCGACGGCAAGATCCACGGCCGTGGCGTGGCGGACATGAAAGGCGGGCTCGCGGCCTCCATCGTCGCCTTCTCCCTGCTCGCGGAGCAGCGGCAGGCGTGGCGGGGCCGGCTCACGCTCGCCGTCGTGTGCGACGAGGAGACGATGGGACCCTGGGGCGCCAACTATCTCGTGGACCGTGACCCCAAGCTGCGCGGCGACGCGGTCATCATCGGCGAGCCGAGCTCGCCGCAGACCATCCGCTTCGGCGAGCGCGGCTTCGTCTGGATCAAGGTGATCACACGAGGCCAGAGCAGCCATTCGGCCTATCCTCACCACGGCTGGAACGCCATCAACGCCATGATGCGCATCCTCACCGAGCTGCGCGGACTCGAGACCCACGCCTGGCCCATCCCCGACGACTTCATCCGTACCATCGATGCGGCGCGCCAGACCACCGACGCCCTTCTCGGCCGGGGTACCACGGACGTGCTGTCGTCCGTGAACGTCAACCCCGGCGTCATCCGGGGAGGGACGAAGATCAACCTCACCGCGGACTACTGCGAGGCGGAAGTCGACATCCGCCTGCCCCCCGGCGTGCCGGGCGCCGTCGCGTTGCAGCACGTGGGGCGCGTGGTGCGGGCGGAGCGCGGCGCCGCCTACGAAGTCCTGCGACGGGGAGAGCCGAACTACTCGGCGCCGGATCATGAGCTGTTCACCATCGTGCGCGACACCGTGACGCAGGTCTGCGGCGTGGAGCCCGGCCTCACCATCGGCGCCCCCGCCACCGACTCGCGCGTGTTCCGGCGCATCGGCCTGCCGGTGGCCGTGTTCGGGCCGCGGCCCTGGAACCTGGGCGCCGCCGACGAGTACATCACGATCGACGACTACATCGACACCATCCGCGTCCACGCGCTCAGCGCGCTCGAGTTCCTCTCGCGCGCCTAGGAGGACACGCCCATGCCCCCCATCACCATTCCGGCCACCACCGCGCGCGCCATCCCGCTCCAGGCGGGCCAGACGCTGCGCATCATCAACGTCGAGGGCGGGCAGGTGGCCGACTTCCTCGCCTTCAACGCCGACGACATGCACGAGGCGATGAGCACCATGCACACCGTGGTGTCGATCGGCAGCCTCTTTCCCAAGCTGGGCGACCGCCTGCGTACGAACCGGCGGCGTCCGATGCTGGAGATCGTCCGCGACGACACCGGCCGCCACGACATGATCATCGCCGCCTGCGATCCGTGGCGGTACGAGTACGACTTCAACGTGAAGGGCCACCGCAGCTGCTCCGACAACTATCTGGAGGTGTTCGCGCCCTGGAAGATCGAGCGCCATCAGCTTCCGCACCCGGTGAACTTCTTCCAGAACATGCGTTACCCCGAGGGGCGGGTGGAATTCGGCGCCTCCCTCGCCCAGCCGGGGCACGTGGTGGAGCTGAAGGCGCTCATGAACGTCGTCGCCGGCGTCAGCGCGTGTCCCATGGACTTGAATCCCATCAGGAACTTCAAGACGCGGAGCCTCGCCATCGAGGTTCTGTAAGGAGGCGATCATGCCGCCCACCAACAAGCTCATCCGCGCCAAGGGCCTCGCCGAGCCCATCAGCCACTACACCGATGCCGTCGTGGCCGGCAAGACGGTGTACGTCTCGGGCCAGGGCGCACAGGACGCGCAGGGCAAGCTCGTCGGCCGCGGGGACGTGGTGGCGCAGACGCGCCAGGTGCTCGACAACATGAAGATCGCCCTCGCCGCCGCGGGCGGCACGCTCGACGACGTCACGAAGGTGACCGTCTACCTCAAGAACGTCGACGACCGGCCCAAGGTCAACGAGGTGCGCAAGGAATACTTCAAGGACAACAAGCCGGCGTCCACGCTGATCGAGATCAGCCGGTTCGCCATCGACGGCATGCTCGTCGAGATCGAAGCCGTCGCCGTCCTGAAATAACCTCGGGCGGACAACCGGGATCATTCACGAGCGGGAGTGGCTTCGGGGTGCGAGGACCACGTGGATAGGGGCCGACTTCTCTCGGGGTGCTACCTAACTGCGTAGTTTCCTTTGGCCGCTCGTCGTGTATCTGAGGGGCACTGTAACAAGAGTGAGACAGTAGGGTCGCGAGTTTAGTGTAGCGTCAGCGTCTCCTGTCACCGGCTCAGCGGCAGCGTGAACGTGAACGTCGACCCCACACCCACCTGGCTCTTCACCCAGATCCGGCCGCCGTGGAGCTCGACGAACTTCCGGCACAGCGCCAATCCGAGGCCCGTGCCTTCCGCCTTCTTGTCCGCGGCGCCGACCTGACGGAACTCCTCGAACACCGCGTCGTGGTCCTCCGGCGCGATGCCGATGCCCGTGTCCGTCACGGCGATCTCCACCGTCCCATTCGCGAGGCCCGCGCGAACGTCGATCCGCCCGCCCTCCGGCGTGAACTTCACAGCGTTCGAGAGCAGGTTCAGCAAGACCTGTTTCACCTTGCGCTGGTCCGCGCGGATCTCACCCACACGCTCGTCGACCTGGCGTTCCAGCGTGATCCCGCGCCTGCCGGCCCGCTCGCGCATCAGCAACAGCGCATCGTCGATCGCCGTCGGGAGATCGAACGTGGTGAGATCGAGCTCCATACGCCCTGCCTCGATCTTCGACAGGTCAAGAATGTCGTTGATCAGCGAGAGGAGGTGCTGACCTGAGGCCAGTATGTCGCGGAGGTACTCCGTCTGCTTCTCGTTTGTCTCCCCGAACATCCCCTGGAGCAGCACGTCCGAAAAGCCGATGACCGCGTTGAGCGGCGTGCGCAGCTCGTGCGACATGCTGGCGAGGAACTCGGACTTGTGCTGGCTCGCCACTTCAAGCTCACGGCTCTTGATCTCAAGCTGGCGGAACAGCCGCGCATTCTGGATGGCCAGGGCGGACTGGGTCGCGAACGTCCTCAGGATCTCGACCACTTCGGCGGTGAATACCCCGGGCGAGCGGCGAGTGACGACGAGCCCTCCGACGACACGTTCCTCGTGGAGCAGCGGAATCGCGAGCACCGAGCGCGTGCCGGACGCGAGCATGGCGCCGCGGATCCGGCTCTCGTAGGCGCCCTCCGCCGAGATGTCCGGAATCTGGATCGGCTCACGCGTCACCGCCATCTGGCCGACGGCGCCTTCGCCCCGGCGCAGGCGCGTCGCGCGGAGCATCGCGGACTGGCCCTCGTCCGCATTCAGCGTCGCCCGCGGTAGGAACTCTTCCGTGCGCTCGTCGTACTCGAAGATCGTGCCTCCGTCCGCGCCCGAGAGCTGGACCGCCCGGCCGACGATCGTGGTGAGGACGGTGTCGAGATCGAGCGAGGAGCTGACGGCGCGCCCGACGTCGCCGAGAGCCGTGAGCTGCTCAACCGAGCGGGTGAGCTCCTGCGTGCGCGCCTGGAGCTCGGTGAAGAGCCGCACGTTCTCGATCGCGATCACCGCCTGGTCCGCGAAGGTCTGTATCAGCGCGATGTGCGTGTCGGAGAACGGTGCCACAACGTCCCGCGCGACGAGGATGGTCCCGCGGGCGACGCCTTCATGCATCATCGGGACTGCGAGAACGCTGCGGTAACCGATCGTCGTAGCAGCCGGAAGCGTGTACTCCGGATCCTTGCTGACGTCTGGCACGTGGACGACGGCACGCGTCAAAATTGCGCGTCCGCTCAAGGCGCCCCGACTCGGAGGTCGCGGATAGGCCTGCCTCACCGCGGCGAGTCGCTCCGGATCGACGTTGTAGTCGGCCGCAAGGTGCAAAAGCTGCCCATCGAAACGAATCACGAGCCCATTGACCGCGTCACACAGCCGGGCCGCATGCGCAGCGATGGCATCGAACACGGGTTGGATGTCGCCGGGTGAGCTGCTGATGACACGGAGGATTTCACTCGTAGCCGTCTGCTGCTCCAGGGCTTCGCTCACCTGGGCGTGCGCTTCCGTGAGCGCCGCGTTCTTCTGTTGCAACTCCGTCAGCAGGCGGGCGTTCTCGATCGCGATCACCGCCTGATCCGCGAAGGTCTGGAGCAGCGCGATCTCGTTATCGGTGAAGCCGCCGGGCTCACGGCGGGTCACGGCGATCGCTCCCATCGCCTCGCCTTGACGAAGCATCGGAACGACGATCTGGCTGTAGTAGCCGAGAGAACGCGCGTACGCCCGAACGGTCTCGTGGACGCGCGGATCGGCTTGTGCGTCAGCGATATTGAAGGGCAGACGACTCCGGATAGCCTGGGCGTGCGTGGCTCCGGAATGAACCGAGTGAGGGAAGAACGCACGCAGGGCTGCATCGGCCGTGTCGTCACCGCTGCTCGTGAGCGCGGCGAGCGCGATCTGATCACCCGCGACACGGGTCAGCGCACCCGAGTACGCCCCGAGCAGGCGTACGGCGCTCGAAACGATCGCATCGAACACCGGCTGCACGTCCGTCTGCGAGCGGCTGATGACGCGCAGGATGTCGCTGTTGGCCGTCTGCGTGTCCAGCGCCGTGGTCAGCTCGCGGTTGCTCGCCTGGAGCTCGCTCAGCAGGCGCGCGTTCTCGATCGCGATCACGGCCTGGTCGGCGAAGGTCTTCAGGAGCTCGATTTGCTGGTCGGTGAACGGCACAGGCTCGAACCGGCCCATCGTCATGGTGCCGATGGGCGTTCCGTGCCGGAGCATCGGGACCGACAACGTGGCTCGGTTTCCCACGGCAGGCGCTCCGGTGTAATCGGGATCAATCGTGACGTCGGGAACGTGCACGACGGCCCCTTCGAGAATGGCGCGGCCCGCGACATGTCCGCGATTGGGACGCATCGGGTACACCGCGGCGAGTGCTTCGAGGCCCGCTGTCCCCACATGCGCGTGAGACACCAGGTGCAGCAGCTCACCGTCGAAGACGGCCACCAGCCCGAACATCGCACCGCACAGCCGCACGCTGCTCCGCGCGATCGCGTCGAACACCGGCTTCTCGTTCGTCGGCGAGCTCGAGATCACGCGGAGGATCTCGCTCGTGGCGGTCTGATGCTCCAGCGCCTCGACCAATGCGCGATCTTTCGCCCTCTCCCGCTCCAGGCTCTCCGCCAGGCGCTGTTCGAGTTCGTGAACCCTCGCCGCGCCCTTCGTCGCCGCCTTACGGCCGGGCGATCGCTTGGCTTTCGCCTTCCCCTTCCCGGGTTGTGCACGGCGACCCATGCGCCTCTCCTTGCCTCCCACACGCAAGCTAGGCGAACGCCGCCGCGTGAGCAAGCGGAGACGACGGCCGCGCAGATAGCGTCCGCGAGGGTACCGGAAACAGCGGCGGCAGCGCGAGCTGAAAGAAGTGGCTGACGAAGTGGCCGAAGCCGACGAGGCCGATGACGCGCACGTCGTCGCCCACGCCGCGCTCGAGGACGGTGAGCGTCGCAGGAGGCATGGCCGCTACCGTACACTACGCGGCGATGCCTGAGCTTCCCGAAGTCGAGGCGGCGCGCGTGGCTGCCACCGCGGTGGCGGTGGGGCGCCGGATCACCGGCGTCACGTGTGCCGTCGATCCCATCGTCTTCGACCGCACCCCGGCCGCGCGCATCACGCGCGCGCTGCGCGGCCGTCGCGTGCTCGCGGTGCACCGGCACGGCAAGCACCTCTGGTTCGAGCTCGACGGCCGCCCCTGGCTCACGTGCCACTTCGGGATGACGGGCGGCTTCCACACGCCGGGGGCGGGCACGGTCAAGCTGATCTCGAGCGGCAAAAAGAAGAAGCC
>JBKKCN010000050.1:0-15040 GCA_046712525.1 Candidatus Rokuibacteriota bacterium | reverse complement strand
ACGGCCCCGTGCTCGGCGCCGTCGTCTATGTACTGCTGAAGGAATACCTCGCGGAACGGTGGGTCGATTTCCACCTGCTCATCTTCGGCGTCCTCTTCATCGCCATCGTGCTCCTGCTCCCCGGCGGTCTCGTGCAGGCCGCATCGCGCATCCGCCGCCTGCTCGTACGCTGACGCGGCATCACGGCCCGCCGCCCGGCCACCAGCGGACGCCGATGCGGATGCCCACGAAGGGTCCGGCGTCGACGTCGAACCGGTTCTCGCGGCGATCGGAATACCCTTCGCCCTGGAAGTAGAACCGGTCGAAGACATAGCCGCCGTATACCTCGACGCCCACGTGCTTGAGGTCGAAGCGCGCGCCCGCGGTGAGCCGCTTCTCGTAGTAGAAGAGCCGGTCGTCGGGGTCGGAACGATCCGCGAGCAGGTAGCGGTCATGGTCCCAGTCGAAGCCGAGGTAGGCGCGGAGCGGACGGGCGATTCGCCAGGTGGCGCGGGTGCGGACGCGCCGGACGGGAAAGTACGAGGCCTCGAAGGTGAGGGGCTCGATGGGCTTCCATTCGACGGCCGAGAAGGGCACGCCGATCACCGCGTTGAAGGTGTCGGAGGGCACCCAGTGGTACGCGATGCCGGGAATCGGAATGCCGCTCAGGAACTCCTGGTCGTTCGTGTAGATCAATGTGAAGAACCAGGCGTTGCGCTCCCGGTGCGGTACACGCAGGAACGCGATGGCCTGCACGAGCAGCTCGTCTGCGCTGTCGAACGGCCTGTCGCTCGCCGAGCCAATCGTCAGACTGCCGCCGCCGATCCAGTTGTTGTCGAACTTGTGCCGGAAGGCGGCCCCCACGCGGATGTCCCAGAGCTCCTCGGGGAAGGCCTCCCCTGAGTCCGGAAAGACGGCGCGGGTGCTGAAGTCCTGGTACCGGGCCCGGGCGGTCAGCGACCACTCGTTGCGCGGGTCCTGGTAGAGCGGCACCACCAGCGTGACGTTGTGCTGCTCGTACCCAAGATCGGTGGGCTGGTTCTTCACGTCCGCGTCGGGAAACAGCGTGAAGCGGTAGTCGGCGCGCCCCATCGCCGGGCCTAACTGGGGGCTGAGCCACTGGGCCATCTCGGCTTGCGCGTGGACGCGCGCGGGCGCGCCTGCCACGACAAGGATGGCGAAGGCGCCGAGGACCACGCGCGTGATCATTGGGTCAAGACGGTGTCAGTCGATCACGGCCTGATACACGAGGTTGCGCATGAGCGTCCAGTATTTCGCCCGTGTCGCGGGCGGCCCACTCTGGGTCATGAGCACGACGTACATCTGTTCCTTGGGATCGATCCAGAACTGTGTCCCGTAGATCCCCGTCCAGCCATAGTCTCCGACCGATCCGGGAACCGCGCTGCGCCCGGTGCTGACCGGCACCGCGAAGCCGAGGCCGAAGCCGCCGCCGTTCTCCGCCCGCGTGTCCACCACGGCGATGGGGAAGCCGTTCACGCGCATGCCGGGGGCGAGGTGGTCAGCGGCCATGTACTCGACGGTCTTGCGCGACACCAGACGCACATCGTCGAGCGCGCCGCCGCCGAGGAGGAATTGACTGAAGCGTGCGTAGTCCGCCGCGGTTGACATCAGGCCGCCGCCGCCGGACAGGAAGTTTGGCTTCCGGGTCCGGTCCGGCACGGCCGGCCGCTTGCCCGTGGCGGGATCGATCTGGGGCTGTGCGATTCGCGCTTGCTTCTCCGGCTCGACCCAGAACGCGGTGTCGGGCATCTTGAGCGGCTTCGTTACACGCTCGGCGAGGAACTGGTCGAGAGGCATGCCGCCCACGACCTCGACGATGCGCCCGAGCACGTCGGTGGACACGCTGTAGTCCCACGTCGTGCCGGGATGGTACTGGAGCGGAAGACCGGCGAGCTTCGTGATGAACTGTGCCGTCGTCTGCTCGCCGTCCAGGATCTTCACCGCGTTGTACTGGTCCTTCACGAGCGACTTGCCGAAGAATCCATAGGTCAAGCCCGACGTGTGGCGGAGGAGGTCGTGCACCGTCATCTGGCGCTGCGGAGCCTCCAGCACGAGCTCGACCTTGCCCGAAGCGTCCTTCTTCTCGACACCGACCTTCACGTCCCTCATCTCCGGCAGATGCAGCGCGACGGGATCGGTCAGAGCGAGCCGGCCCTCCTCGACCAGCATCATCGTCGCGATCGAGACGAGCGGCTTCGTCATCGACGCGATGCGGTGGATGGCGTCCGGCAACATCGGGGCCTGGGCTTCGCGGTCCCGGAGGCCAAAGCTCTCGAGATACGCGACCTTCCCCTTGCGGCCGATGACGATCACCGCGCCGGGGATTTCGCCGCGATCCACACCGGCTTGCATGGCCGCGGAGAGACGGCCGAGCCTCGCGGACGAGAGTCCGACGTCTTCCGGCGCGCCGGCGCGCGGAAGACCTTGGGCCTGAACCTGACCGACAGAGGCGACGACGAGAGCGAGGGCGAGGGCGAGGATCACGCGGGCTGTCAGCATGTTCGAACCTCCTACTGCGGGAGGGACCGTCCTGGACGCCGGAAAGGCGAGGGCATGCTATCAAGCGGCTCCCGGACCGTCAACGGACTTTCGTCGTGTGCGGCACTGGATCAGGCTTCGAGTCGAACGCACGGCTTCTCGTCGCTCTAAGCTTGAAACATGGCCATGTCATGGCTACAATTGATGCCCACATGAAGACACGTCAAGGGCCCGCCGTCACCGTCAAGATTGCCGAGCTGAAAAATCGCCTGAGCCACTACCTGCGGCGGGTTCAGCGCGGTGAGTCCATCCTCGTGTGTGATCGCGATCGCGTCATCGCGCGGATCGAACGCGCCGGCACCCTGGCGCCGGCCCCGGGCGACGACGCCGAGTGGCTGGATCGCCTGGAGCGGCGCGGCGTGGTCCGTCGCGGCACGGGCAGCCTCTCCCGGAAGTGGCTCGCGAGCCGGCCTCGAGTCAACGCCGACGTGGTGGCGGCCCTTCTCCAGGAGCGCGAAGAGAGTCGGTGAGATTTTGGGACAGCTCGGCCGTGGTTCCGCTCCTGGTCGCGCAGGTACACTCCTCGCGTGCCGCTGCGTGGGCGAGTGGCGACGATGCAATGGTGGTGTGGACGCTGACTCCTGTGGAGGTCGTATCCGCACTTCGCAGGCTCGTCCGCGAGCGGGCGCTGTCCGAGGATGCGGTACGCGTCTGCGAGGTCCGGCTGGGCGAGATGATGGAGAGGTGTCACGTGGTGATCGACGTCGAGGCGGTCAAGTCGCTGGCGGCGCGCCTGCTGCGTCTGCATCCTCTCCGCGCGTTCGACGCCCTCCAGCTCGGCGCCGCGCTGCACTGGACTGAGGGACACCCTCAGGGTCGAACCCTCCATACGCTGGACAGCCGGCTTGCGCACGCGGCACAGCGTGAGGGATTTCTGGTTCCTAGATAGCTTGGAGGCTGGATATGAAAGTCGGGACATGGCGCGGTAGCGATCGCTTCACCGTCGACGAGGCGCCGGAGCCCGTCGCGAAGCCGGGCTGGGTCGTGGTCGACGTCCAGGCGGCGGGGATCTGCGGCACGGACATCCACGCGACGCAGGGACTGTTTCCGTGGACGCCACCGCTCGTGATGGGCCACGAGTACACGGGCGTCGTGCGCGAGGTCGGACGGGGTGTCAATCGCCGGCTCATCGGCAAAGCGGTCGCGTGCGAGCCCTCGTACGGCTGCGGACAGTGCGCCGAGTGCGCCGAAGGCCGCATCAGCCAGTGCCCGGGTGCCACGCGCGTGGGCGGCTTCGCTGAGCGCGTCGCGCTCCCGGCGGGGTGCGTGCATCCGCTGCCGCGCGGCCTCGATCCCGTCACGGCGGCATTGACCGAGCCCGCTGCCTGCTGTCTCTCCGGCCTCGAGCAGTTCCGCATGCCGAAAGGAGCGACGGTGGTCGTCATCGGCGGCGGCATCATGGGACTGCTCACGATGGCGCTCGCGCGCCTGCGTGGTGCCACGACGCTCGTCCTCTCGGATCCGATCGAGGACCGGCGCAAGGCAGCGAAAAGCCTCGGGGCCACTGTCGTCATCGACCCCACGCGCGAAAGTCTGCGCGAGCGCGTGATGGCGTTGACGAAGAACCGCGGGGCCGACGTCGTGTGCGAGGCGGTCGGCAAGCCCGAGCTCGTGGCCGAGGCCCTCGCGCTCACGCGGCCGATGGGCTATCTCCAGCTCGTCGGCGTGAACCCGAAAGGAAGCGCGCTCCCGCTCGATCTGTTCGACGTGCACTACCGCGAGATCAGGGTCGGCGGCGCGTTCGGCCGCGGCACGGCGTTCCGGCGCGCACTCGCGCTCATGCCGAAGCTCGGGGCGAAGAAGCTGGTGACCGCGCGATTCCCGCTGGAGAAGATCGGCGACGCCTTCGCGCACGCGACGGCCGGCCGCGGCGCGAAGACGGTGATCACGCCGAACGCATCGTAGGGGCTTTAGGCCCCCGGGCCGCGCTCCATCGAGTAGGGCTGCCAGCGCCGAAGATTCGTCTTTTCCAACGTGGCGGGATTCACGCAGCTCTTCGGCCAGCGGCCGCTGAGGACGAGGGCGATCTCCTGGCCCACGCGGCGGCGGCGGACGGGGTCGAAGCGGGAGGAGGCGGAGGCGATGTGCGGCGTGAGGATGACGTTGTCCATCTTCAGGAGGGGATTGGTGGCCGCGGGCGGCTCCTGCTCGAGCACGTCGAGGCCGGCGGCGGCAATCCAACCTTCCTGGAGCGCCCTGATGAGGGCGGGCTCGTCCGTGGTGGGGCCGCGCCCGGTGCTGATGTAGAGAGCTTCCGGCTTCATGGACCGGAAATGGTGCTCCTGCATGAGGTGGTAGGCATCGGCCGTCGACGGCGCGTGCATGGAGACGATGTCCGAACGCTGCAGGAGCTCGGTGAGGTTCACCGGCTCCACGCCGTACTGGCTCATCACCAGCTCCTCGACGTAGGGATCGTAGGCGAGCAGGTGCAGGCCGAAGGCGCGCGCACGCACCGCCACCGCGCGCGCCACGTGGCCGAAGGCGATGAAGCCGAGCGTCTGGCCCATCAGGCGCGGGAACTCCGAGAGCAGCGGCCGGCCTTCCGCCCACCGTCCTTCGCGCACGAGCTTGTCCATCGTCACGAGCCGGCGATAGGTGGCGAGAATCAGCATCATGGTGTGGTCGGCCACTTCCTCGATGAACGTGTCGGGCACGTTGGTGACGGGGATGGCGCGCGCGGTGGCGGCGTCGACGTCGACGGTGTCGACGCCCACGCTGCCGAGGGCGATCACCTTGCACCGGTCGAGGCCGTCGATGATGGACTTGGTGATGCGCCGTCCCTTGGCGTACAGAGCGTCGGCGTCGCGCGCGGCCGCGATGAACTCCTCCTCGCTCTTGGCCGCCACCTCGACGATGTCCGCGTCAAGCGGCCCCAGCGCTTCGAGCTCCCACTTGTAGCCCACGCCCCGCATCCCGCCCGCCGGTGTGACCACCTTGAACTTCGCCACATGCGCCTCCTTGATGCCGTCTGATTGGAAAGGACAGTATAGTAGCGGACCATGCGCGTTCCCGTGGGTCTCAATGTGTGGTCCCGGCTCGTCGAGGAGGTCTTTCCGTACCTCGACCAGACGGTGGCTCCCTTCGATTCGCTCTGGTTCCCCGACCACGTGCAGTACGACGGGCACAAAGTCGCGGAAGGGTGGAGCCTGCTCGCCTACGCGCTCGCCCGGTACCCGGACAAGCTGGGCGGCCACGAGGTGCTGTGCAACAGCTTCCGCAATCCCGCCCTCCTCGCGAAGATGGTCGCCACCATGCAGACGTTCTCGGGAGGACGCGTCGTCCTCGGGATCGGCGCCGGATGGAACGAGCAGGAGTACCGAGCGTATGGCTGGCCCTTTCCGCCGACGAAAGTGCGCATCGCCCAGCTTGCGGAAGCGATCGAGCTCATCCGGCGCATGTGGACGCAGGCGCCCGTGAGCTACAAGGGTGTCCACTACGAGATCGCCGATGCGTACTGCGAGCCCCGGCCCCGGCCCATCCCGCCCGTGATGGTGGGCGGCTCGGGCGAGACGTATCTGCTGCGCGTGGTGGCGCAGCATGCCGACTGGTGGAACTACAGCTTCCGCGACCGGGCGACGTACGCCCACAAGCAGGACGTGCTGAAGCGCCACTGCCGCGAGGTCGGGCGCGACTACGCGACCATCAACCAGGTGATCCGGGTCGGCATCCTCATCGCGGAGACGGACATCGAGTTGAAGCGGCTGCAGACGCTGCCGGACGTGCGGCCGATGGAACCGGGAAGGCTGATCGGTACCCATGAGCAGGTCACCGAGGGGCTGGCGCAGGTCATCGCGCAGGGCGCGCACCGGCTCACCGTGCATTTCGCGGACGCTCCTCGTCCCGATGGGACACAACTCTTCGCGGCCACCGTGCTGCCTCAGCTGTCGTCACTGACGTGGAGGACCTCATGACCACCAGCCAGAGTGACAAGGCCAATCGCTTTCGCGCGCTGCACCAGGGAGCGCGCGCGTTCGTCATTCCGAATCCCTGGGACGCCGGCTCCGCCCGCATCCTCGCCGGGCTCGGGTTCGAGGCTCTCGCCACCTCCAGCGGCGCCTCCGCCGGGCTCCTCGGCCGGCGCGACGGCAAGGTGACGCGCGAGGAGGCGCTGGCCCAGGCGCGCGGCATCGTGGCCGCCACCGTCCTGCCCGTCTCCGCCGACCTCGAGAAGGGTTTCGGCGACTCGCCGGCGGCGGCCGCGGAGACCATTCGCCTCGCCGGTGAAGTGGGGCTGGTGGGCGGCTCCATCGAAGACGCCACCGGTGACAAGGACAAGCCGCTCTACGACATCGGCCACGCCACGGAACGGGTGGCGGCGGCGGTGCAGGCGGCGCGCGCGCTGCCGTTCGCGTTCACGCTCACCGCGCGCGCGGAGAATTTCCTGCGCGGCAACCCGAATCTCGACGACACCATCAAGCGGCTGCAGGCGTTTGAGAAATCCGGAGCCGACGTGCTCTTCGCTCCCGGCCTGCCCGATCTGGCGGCGGTTCGTGCAGTATGTTCCGCAGTTTCCAAACCCGTCAACTTCATGGTCGGTATCCGAGGCAAGTCGTTCACGGTGGCCGAGCTCGAGGCGGCCGGCGTCAAGCGCATCAGCCTCGCGACCTCGCTCTACCGCTCCGCGATGAGCGGCCTCCTCGACGCGGCCCGCGAGGTCAAGGACAAGGGCACCTTCGGTTACCTCGACCGCTCCCTGACCACGCCGGAGCTCAACGGCTTCATGCAGGGGTGATCGTCGCCGACGGGCCGGCGGCGGCGGGGTCTCCCGCCGGCAGGACGTCGCGAAAGTCCGGACGCTGCTTCCACTCCGGCACGGGCGGGGCGTGGCCCTCGCGCGGGGCATACGGTGACTCCTCGACCATCTGCATCTTGTGGATGTAGCGCGGGCAGTTGGGAAAGATGGCATCGGCGTGCACGCGTACGACGAGCTGGGCGCCGACGAGGTCGGCGAGCAGCGGATCGTCCTCGCGCACGGACGCCCGGCCGTTCACCCGCAGGCGCCGGGGACTCTCGAAATCGATGAAGAGCAGGCCGACGTGCGGATTGACGATCACGTTGCCCAGGCTCTTGAACATTCCGTTGCCGTCGTAGCTGGGAAACGCGAGCGTGTGCGGATCCACGACGCGGACGAATCCGGGACGCCCGCCCTTGTACGAGCAGTCCGGGCGGCCTTCGCCGTCGGCGGTGGCCAGGAAGAAGAGCGCGCGGCTCTCGATGAAGGCGCGATCCTTGTCGGTAAAGGCGGCGTGGGCGACGACGTCGACGAGGCGGTCGGCGAGCTTGCGTGTCGAGAACCTGTCCTGAAGCCCTCGCGAGCCGTCGTGATACATGGGCATGTCGGCCATGGCTTCCTCCTGCCTGCGGCAAGACTGGTCCAGACACGACGCGGTGGTCAAGACCTTCCGCTGCTAGACTCCGTGGACGAAAGGGAGGTATCCCGTGGACGAAAGGGAGGTATCCCGTGGAGGCTGATCGCTGGAGCGGTGCGAACCCCGTGCGGTACCCTGATCCCGCCGTGCAGGTGCTCGACGCGGCCTTCGAGCAGTACCGGCTGCGGCTGGCGTCCGTGGAGCGGCTGGCCACCGGATGCCGCTGGTCGGAAGGACCGGTGTGGTTCGGTGACGGCCGCTTCCTGCTCTGGAGCGACATCCCCAACAACCGGGTCATGAAGTGGGAGGAGGAGACGGGCGCCGTCAGCGTCTTCCGCAAGCCGTCGAACAACGCCAATGGCAGTACGCGCGACCGCCAGGGGCGCCTCGTCTCCTGCGAGCACGACGCGCGACGCGTCACGCGCACCGAATACGACGGCACCATCACCGTGCTCGCGGATAGCTTTCGCGGCAAGCCGCTGAACTCGCCGAACGACGTCGTCTGCAAGTCGGACGGCTCCATCTGGTTCACCGATCCGCCCTTCGGGATTCTCGGCCACTACGAAGGCCACATGGCCCATCCCGAGCTGCCGACGAACGTCTACCGGGTCGACGGCAGGAGCGGCGAGATGACGGTGGTGACGGCGGACGTCGAGCGTCCGAACGGCCTCTGCTTCTCGCCCGACGAGGCGAAGCTGTACGTCGTGGAGAGCGGCGTGGTGCCGCGCCTCATCCACGCCTTCGACGTGGTAGGCGACGGCGCGCACATTGCGCACGAGCGCGTGTTCGTGAATGCCGGCCTCGGCATTCCGGACGGCATCCGGTGCGACACGGACGGCAATCTCTGGTGCGGCTGGGGCGGGGGCGAAGCGGAGGACGGCGTGGTGGTCTTCACACCCGACGGCACGCTGATGGGACGCATCCGGTTGCCCGAGCGCTGCGCCAACCTGTGCTTCGGCGGCCTCAAGCGTAACCGGCTCTTCATGGCGGCGAGCCACTCGGTATATTCGCTGTACGTCAACGCGCAGGGCGTGGTGGGAGGCTGAGGTGAGTGAGACGGTCGGACTGCTTCACCCGGGAGAGATGGGATCGGCGGTGGGGGCCACCCTCGTCGGCAGCCGCAAGCGCGTGGTGTGGGCCTCCGAGGGCCGCAGCCCGGCCACGCGTGCGCGGGCCCGCGACATCGGCGTCGAGGACGTGGGCACGCTGGCGTCGCTCGTGCAGGCCAGTGGCGTGATCGTGTCCGTGGCGCCGCCGCACGGCGCCGTCGATCTCGCACGCACCGTGGCCGCGCTCGGCTTTCGCGGGATCTATGTGGACGCCAACGCGGTGGCGCCCGATACCGCGCGCGAGATCGGCCGCATCGTGGAAGCCGGGGGCGCCCGCTTCGTGGACGGGGGCATCATCGGGCCCGCCACGCGAAAGCGCGGCGCCGCGCGCATCTATCTCTCCGGCCCCGCCGCCCCCGACGTCGCCGGGCTCTTCGCCTCCGGCCCCGTGGATCCCGTCGTCATGGACGGGCCGGCGGGCGCGGCCTCGGCCGTGAAGATGGCGTACGGGGGATGGAACAAGGGCGCCAACGCGCTGCTGGCGGCCATCCGCGCCTTCGCCATCGCCGAGGGCGTGGACTCCACGCTGCTCGCGGAGTGGAAGATCTCGATGCCGGACGTTCCCGCGCGCTCCGAGCGTGCGTTCAGCGACAACGCGCGCAAGGCATGGCGCTTCGTGGGCGAGATGGACGAGGTCGCGCGCGCCTTCGCGGCGGTCGGTCTTCCCAGCGGCTTCCACGAGGGGGCGCACGACGTGTACGAGCGGCTCGCGGACTACAAGCACGCCCCCACGCCGCCGCCGGTGGAGGATGCCGCCGCCAGCCTGCGGCGGGCGCGCTGATGCCGCACCCGCTCGTCACGCAGCTCAGGTTCACGCGCGGCGAATGGGTGCGCGGCCTGGAGGGTGTGAGCGCCGAGGACGCGGGCCGCCGGGTGGCCGGCGCCAACTCCATCAGCTGGATCGTCGGCCATCTGGCCTGGCAGGAGCAGGCCTACTGGCTCCAGCGAGCGCAGGGCAAGACGCTCGTGCCCGCCGTCGAGCGCTGCGGCTACGGGCAGCCCGGCATCACGCCGCCGCTGGACGAGATGTGGACGGCGTGGCGCACGGTGACGGCCGCCGCCGACGCCTATCTCGACGGTCTCACCGAGGACGCGCTTCTCACACGCTGGGAGCGCGAGCCGACGACGGAGAGCATCGGCACGAAGCTCCTGCGCATGACCTACCACTACTGGTTTCACCTCGGCGAGGCGCAAGGCATCCGGCAGGCGCTCGGCCACACGGCGCTGCCGGATTTCGTCGGGGATATCTCGAAGGCGCCCTATCAGGCGCACGGAGGCAGACGCTGAGGTGGCGGACGATCCTGCTGGCGGTTGTGCTCGCTCTCTGGCTGAGCGCGTCAGGAGCGCAGGCGGCCGAGTTCACGGTGCTGAGCGCGGGCGCGGTGAAGACCGTCGTGACCGAGTTCGCGGAGGAGTTCCGGCGGGAAACCGGCCACACCATGAAAGCCACGTTCTCGCCGGTGGGCGTGCAGCGCAAGAAGCTCGAAGCCGGCGAGCGCGCCGACGTCGTGATCCTCAGCGATGTCGTCATCGATCAGATCATGGCGCAGGGGCTCGTCCGCCCGGGATCGCGCACGGACCTCGCCCGCACGGGCATGGGGGTCTGCGTGCGCAAGGGCGCTCCGCTGCCCGACATCTCCACCTCGGAGGCGTTCAAGCAGAGCCTGCTCGCCACGAAGTCGGTCGTGTACGTGGACCCGGCGCAGGGCGCCACGAGCGGCGTGCACTTCGCGGGCATCTTGCAGCGCCTGGGCATCGCAGAGGCGGTGAAGCCCAAGACCGTGCTCGTGCCGGGCGGCTTCGCGGCGGACGTGGTGGCCAAGGGCGAGGCGGAGATGTGCGTGCATCAGATCAGTGAGATCGTGCCCGTGGCCGGCGCCACCCTCGTGGGCCCTCTGCCGCGAGATCTACAGAAGGTCACGATCTATTCCGCCGGGCTGCCGGTGAGCGCGGAACTGCCGGAGGTGGCGCGCGCGTTCATCGCGTTCATGACGCGGCCGGAGTCCAAGGCCAGGCTCGCCGCGGCGGGCCTCGACTACCGCGAATAAGGAGGACGACCATGAGCATCCTCGATCCCGAGGAGCTCACGCACCTGCTGCCCGCCGAGGAGCACGCCTTCCCGTCGCCGATCCCGACCCAGATCGTGTCCAGCGACGAGTTCATGCCCCCGCCGCAAACGCGCGCGCAGCAGCGCGTGGAGGCGCGCATCAAGGAGCTCGGCGACGACCTCGCCCGGCGGCAGGGGATGACGCGGCGGCGCTTCCTGCAGACGGCCTCCGGTATGGCGGCGGCATTCGTGGCCATGAACGAGGTGTACGGCTCGCTCTACGACGTGAGCCGGGCGGAGGCGCAGACGCCGGACGTGGCCAAGGAGCGCGCGAAGGCGCTGTCCGGCCAGTTCGTCATGGACTGCCACACGCACTTCCTGCGCGACGACACCCGCATCATGGGCTTCGTGCGCCAGCGCGAGGCGGTGGGCAAGGCGGGGTGGAATCCCGACCTCGCGGGCAAGCCGCAGACGATCGAGAATCTGAAGTTCGCGAACTACTTCAAGGAGATCTACCTCGACAGCGACACCAAGGTGGCGCTCATCTCCGGCTCGCCGTCGGACATCCCTCAGGACTGGTTCCTGACCAACGAGATGAAGGCGGACGCGCGCGCCAAGGTGAACCGCGAGGCGGGCTCGCGCCGCATGCTCAGCCACGCCATCTTCACGCCGGGACAGCCCGGCTGGCTGGAAGCCATCGATCGCGCCATCGTCGAGCTGAAGCCGGACTCCTTCAAGGGCTACACCATCGGCGACAACACGAATAAGGCCGTCGGCAAGTACCCGTGGCGTCTGGACGACGAGAAGGTCGCCTACAAGGGATTCGAGAAATTTGCGAAGGCCGGCCTCGTAAATGTGTGCATCCACAAGGGATTGTTCCCGCCCTCCGTTGAGAAGCAGTTCCCGCACCTGCTCGCGTACTCCGACGTGCGCGACGTGGCCCGCGCCGCCAAGGACTGGCCACAGCTCAACTTCATCATCTACCACTCGGCCTACCGCACCCCGGGAGGCGGCAGTGCGGCGGATGCCTGGGTGCACTTCGAGCAGACGGGACGCGTCGAGTGGGTGACCGACCTCTCGGAGATCCCGGCCAAGTACGGTGTCACCAACGTCTACGGTGACCTCGGCCAGATCTTCGCCCAGAGCACGGTGGCCGAGCCGCGGCTGTGCGCGGCCATGATGGGCCAGCTCGTGCGCGGGCTTGGCGCCGATCACGTGGTGTGGGGCAGCGACGCCGTGTGGACGGGCTCGCCCCAGTGGCAGATCGAGGCGCTGCGCCGGCTGGAGATCCCCGACGACATGCAGAAGAAGCACGGCCTCGCGCCGCTGGGCCCCGCCGACGGGCTCGTCAAGAACATGATCCTCGGCGAGACGAACGCCCGTCTCTACAAGTACGACCGCCGCGCGGCCGGCCTCGCCACGGACAAGATCGCGGCCGCCAAGACGAACTACGAGCAGCACGGCGCCGCCCGCAGCAACCTGCGCTATGGATACGTCCCCCGGGCGTAGCAGCTGGGGTCAGACTTTGACTTCTAAACATTTCGGGAAGGATTCCGAAGGAGTGATGGCGGCTCGTCTGCGCCGAAATGTTTAGAAGTCAAAGTCTGACCCCACGGGTCGAGCGCGTCGTCATGGCGGGCTCGGCCCTGGCTCTTCTCGTGCTGGTCGTGCTGCCCCTGGCCTTTCTGGTCTGGGGCAGCATGACCGCCGATGGTCGGCTCACCCTCGAGCACTTCCGGGAGGCGTTGAGCAGCCGGCTCTACGTCCAGGCCCTGCGCAACTCGCTCGTGCTCGGGCTGTGGACGTCGGTGCTCAGCGTCGCCATCGGGCTGCCGCTGGCGTGGGCGGCCGCGCGCACGAACGCGCCCGCGAGGCGGTTCGTGCACATGACCGCGGTGATCGCGTACGTGACGCCGCCGTACCTGACCGCCATTGCCTTCGTGAACCTCTTCAGTCCCAACGCGGGCCTCGTCAATCGCTTCCTGCGCGACGTGCTCGGAGTGCCCGCCCTCACGTTCAACGTGTTCTCGATGTCAGGCCTCGTGCTGGTGACGGTCATCCACACCTTCCCCTTCGTGTACCTGCTGGCGGCGAGCGCGCTGGAGTCGGTGGACGCCTCCATGGAAGAGTCGGCGCAGATCCTCGGCGCCGGCAGCTGGCGCACGGCGACGGCGGTCACGCTGCCGCTCGTGGCCCCCGCCATCCTGTCGGGGGCGCTCATCGCCTTCGTGAACGCGATTGCGCTCTTCGGCTCGCAGGCGATCATCGGCCTCCCCGGCCGCGTATTCACGCTGCCCACGCGCATCTATGCGCTCTTCGACTATCCGCCGCAGTACGGGCTGGCCTCGGCGATGTCCCTGATCTTCGTCGCCATCACCGCCGCCGCCCTCTACCTGCAGCGTCTCTACTTGGCGCGCCGGTCGTACGTCACCCTGGGTGGCAAGGGCAGCCGCCCCCAGCGCATCGACCTCGGGCGAGCGCGGTGGGGCGTCTTCGCCTTCTGCGCCGCCGTGTTCGTGCTGTCCGTGCTGGCGCCCTACCTGACGCTGCTCGCGGTGTCGCTGAGCAAGTCGTGGGGACTGCAGTTCTGGGACAACCTCACCCTCAAGCACTACCGCTTCGTGCTCCTGGAATACGACGTGACGCGGCGGGCGATCTGGAACAGCCTGCTGCTCGCGAGCGCGGCGGCCACGCTCGCGGTGCTGCTCGGCAGCCTCGTGGGCTGGATCGATCTGCGCACGACGCTGCGCGGGCGAAAGGTGCTCGACTACACCTCGCTGATCCCGCTCGGTCTGCCGGGCATCGTGGTGGCGGTGGCGCTCATCCAGTTCTGGCTGCGCGTGCCGCTGCCGATCTACGGCACGCTCGTCATCATCCTGCTCGCCTACACGGGCCGCTACGTGCCGCTCGGCGTGCGCGCGGCCAACGCCGCCTTCCGCCAGATCGATCCCTCGCTGGAAGAGACGGCGCGCGTGACGGGCGCGGGCTGGCTGCGCACGTTTCGCAGCGTCACGCTGCCGCTGGCACGCCCGGGCCTGTTCGCGGGCTGGCTGCTCGTCTTCATCCCCGCCCTCCAGGAGCTGAGCGCCTCCATCCTGCTCTTCAGCTCGGAATCCATCACACTCGCGGTGGCCGTCTACAACCTGTACGAGACGGGCGCCCTCGAAGCGGTGGCGGCGCTGTCCATCGTGACCATGGTGATCATCACGGTGGCGGTGGCGGTGGCGACCCGCCTGGGCCGCGGCGCCACCGGCGCCGAGCGCGCGACGGTCGTGCACTGAGCTTTCGGGCGACAAATTCGCCGCCTCCCCCATACCGCCGTTTAACCGTTGCCCGAGCCTAACGGAGTACGTGCAGGTCGTCCGTCTCGAATTTCGCTTGACAGTCTCCAGCAACGGCAATGACGGCGTGGTGGCGGCGCCCAGCACATGCCGCTCAACGGGCGGCAGGAGGCTGTACGTACACCGAACGTGAGCGAATCGAAAAAAATCGTTGCTGTGCCGCGATCGCCGCTCCTGGAGGCTGGCAGGTGGCTCCGAAAACGGGGTGTAGAGTCCCACCAAAAGGGGGCACCTGGCGATGGAGATCAACTCGCCAGCATTCGTCGCTACACCAGAGCATCTCGCGGAGCTTGACCGGCTCGGCAACGAGATCGCCGAGCTGTCGGCGCACCTCGAAGCGGCCACCGCCCGCCTGCTCGATCTCATTCGCGAGCTCGACGCCCGTAACGGCTGGGCCAACGGATTCTGCTCTTGTGCCGCGTGGCTGAGCTGGAGGGTCGGACTCGACCGTGGGGCAGCGCGAGAGAAGGTCCGCGTGGCACGTGCGCTCGGAGCGCTCCCGGCCTTGGCGCATGCGCTCGCCTGCGGCGAACTCTCGTACTCGAAGGTGCGGGCCCTGACCCGCGTGGCCACGCCTGAGATCGAAGAGCGGCTGCTGGCGGTGGGGCGGGCCGGCACCGCCGAGCACGTGGAGCG
>JBKKCN010000049.1:0-3543 GCA_046712525.1 Candidatus Rokuibacteriota bacterium | reverse complement strand
CTTGGCGCTCATCATCGGCGGCGCCGGCGTGTGGTCACTCGATGCCGCTCTCGCGCGTTAGCGCGGATTATTCATGAGCGACGCGCGGGTCGGGCTCCGGAGGTCCGGCGACCACGTGGATGGTGGCCGCTTCGAACCGAGGGCGGCTGGGCTCCATCTATACGCCTTGTCCGGTTCTGGTGGGTGGGAAACGGGTCCCGGCCCCCCGAAGCCCGACCCGCGCGCCGCTCATGAGCAATCCGTACTAGGAGGAGTGACATGCAGTTGTCCACGCGCCTGACTTCCGCGCTCGTCGAGCGCTATAGCCGCTCCGGGCATTGGGGGCGGGAGACGTTTTACGACATCCTCGCGCGGCAGGCGGCGGCGCATCCTGATCGGGAGGCGATCGTCGATCACCGGCACCGTGTGACCTATCGCGAGGTCGTGGAGCGGGTGGACCGCACCGCCGCCGGGCTGCGGCAGCTTGGGATCGGCGCCGGCGATGTGGTGACGATCCAGCTTCCGAACTGGGTGGAGTTCGCCTACGTGTTCTTCGCCTGCGAGCGCGTGGGCGCCATCGCCAACCAGATCGGGCCGGACTTCCGCAGCCGCGAGGTGGAGTACATCGTGCGCTTCTCGGAGAGCCGGGCCTTCGTGTGCCCGGCCACCTTCAAGGGCTTCGACTACGTCGACATGATCCGGCAGCTTCGCCCCGGGCTCACCGACGTCAAGGCCGTGATCGTCCTCGGCGGCGGAGGCGAGGGCACGGTGTCGCTCGACGAGATGATCTACGGGACCACGCCGCCGCCGGCGTTTGCGCCTCATCGCATGGACGCCGACGAGGTCATGCGCATGGCGTTCACGTCGGGGACGACGGGCAATCCCAAGGGCGTCACGCACAGCTTCAACACCACGCTGCCCGCGGGACACATCCTGAACACCGCCATGGGCGTCACCGAGCGCGAGGTGTTCCTGATCTACCTGCCCGTCGGCCTGAACTGGGGCTACCTCACGCTGGTGCAGTCGATCATGGCGGGAGCGCGCGCGGTGCTGCTCGACCGCTTCAGCGGGCGCGCGGCGCTGGAGGCGATCGAGCGCGAGCGAGTGACGTTCATCCCGAGCGCGCCCGCCTCGCTCATCGCGATGCTGAATGATCCCGAGCTCGACCGCTTCGACTTGCGCTCGCTGCGCGTCGTCATCACCGGCGGCGCCTCCTGCCCGGTGGAGACGATCCGTACCTTCCGCGCGCGGATCCCCGGCCACCTCATCGAGCTGTACGGGATGCTGGAAACGGGCTTCCACACCTTCACGCGCTTCGAGGACGATCCCGAGGAAGTGGCGGGCACCATCGGTCGCCCTGCTGCCGGTATGGGATTGCGCATCATCGACGAGCACGCGCGCGACGTGCCGCAGGGTGCCGAGGGCGAGATCGCGGCCGAGGGGCCCTCCGTTCACCTCGGCTATCACAAGAATCCGGCCGCGAACGCGGAGCTCTTCACGGCCGACGGCTGGTTCCGCACGGGCGACCTCGGTGTCATGGAGCCCTCCGGCAACGTGCGCATCGTGGGACGCCTGAAGGAGATGATCAACCGCGGCGGCAAGAAATTCTTCCCGCGCGAGATCGAGGAGATCCTCTACACGCATCCGAGGATCCTGCACGCGGCCATCGTCGGCGTGCCGGACCCGCGCCTGGGCGAGCGCAACTGCCTGTGCGTGATCCCGCGCGCCGGCGCCGTGGCTCCAACGCTGCAGGAGGTCGTCGGCTTCCTGGGCGGCAGCGTCGCGACCTACAAGCTGCCGGAGGAGATCGAGCTCTTCGAGGATTTTCCGTTCACGCTCACGGGCAAGATCCAGCGCCACGCGCTCACGCGCCAGGTGTTGGCGCGTCGGACTCCGGGCGCGTAGCGATGGCGATCTTCGATATGCACTCGCACTGGGGCACGCGGCGCGGCTACCCGTTCCAGACGGAGGAGGAGCTCGCGCAGCAGGAGCGTGTCTTTCGCTCGAAGCCGAGCTACGTGAGCGAGGCGGAGATGGCCGCCCACTTCCGCGAGCACGGCGCCCAGGTGATGCTCGACCTCGGCGTGCGCGCGCTCGAGCCCATCGAGGAGGTGCGCGCGCTGCACGACTACGCCTTCGCCACGCAGCGCCGGCACCCGGACGAGATCCTCGGCCACTGGCTGCACATCGACCCGCGGCACGGCCGCGACGCCGTGGACGAGCTCGACCGCTGCCTGCGCTCCGGCAGCGGCGTGATCGGCCTTTCGGTACCGGGCGCCGGCTTCAACATCCCCGCCAGCGACCCGCGGTACGAGCCGCTGTACGACCTGTGCATCCAGGCCCGCGCGCCCGTGCTGATCATGGTGGGCACGACCGGCATCGGCGCGGGCCGTCCCGGCGGCGGCGGCGTGCGACTGGACGCCAGCCACCCGCGTCACCTCGACGAGGTGGCGGCGAGCCATCCCGACATGATCATGGTCGCGTCGCGGCCGGCGTGGCCGTGGCAGACCGAGATGATCGCGATCCTGCTGCACAAGACGAGCGTCTGGTACGAGCTGCACGGCTGGTCGCCGCACTACTTCACGCCCGACCTCAAGGCCGAGATCGGCCGGCGGCTGCAGGACCGCGTGCTGTTCGGCGCCGACTACCCGCTCATCGGCTACGAGCGATTGCTCGCGGACTGGAAGAGCGAGGGCTACGGCGAGGACGTGCTCGACAAGGTCCTGCGCGGCAACGCGCGGCGCTTTCTCGCCGAGCTGAGGGGCACGTAGATGGACCTGCGCCTTCGCAACCGCGTGGCCATCGTCGGCGGCGCCAGCCAGGGCATCGGCTACGAGATCGCGCGCACCCTGGCGCAGGAAGGCGCCCGCGTGGCGATGACCGCACGGCGCGAGCCCGCGCTGCAGGAGGCCGCCGCGCGCATTCGCGCCGAGACGGGCGGTGTCGTGCTGCCGGTGCAGGCCGACGTGCGGCGCGCGGACGATACCGCACGTGTTATCGAAACCGTCGTGCGCGAGCTCGGAACCGTCCACGTCCTCGTCAACAACGACGGCGCGCCGCCCATCGGGCGCATCGGCGAGTTCGACGACGCCGCGTGGGCGAAGGCCGTCGAGCAGAACCTCATGAGCGTCGTGCGCATGGTGCGCCTCGTGGTGCCGCTCATGCGCGCGGCGGGCGGCGGCAGCATCGTGAACATCACCGGCCTCTCCGTGATCCAGCCCATGGTGGGCTTCGGTCTCTCCGTCGCCACGTGGGCGGGCGTGATCGGCCTCGCCAAGACGCTGTCGCTCGAGCTGGCCGGCGACAACATCACGATCAACACGATCTGCCCGGGCTACATCAACACCACGCGGCTGGAGAAGGTGTTTCGCAAGGAAGCCGAGAGCCGCGGCCAGGACTTCGGCGACTTCATCCGGCAGCTGACGGTCGACATCCCGGTGGGACGGCTGGGCACCACGGACGACGTGGCCACGCTCGTCGCGCTCCTCGCCTCCCCGCGCGCCTCCTACATCACCGGCACCACCATCCAGATCGACGGCGGCCAGCGACGGAGCGTGCTGTAGC